>NZ_JBFXHE010000282.1:0-5929 GCF_050177295.1 Desulfobacter sp. | reverse complement strand
TGTCTGAAACCATTACCTATGTCATATCCATGCTGGTTTTTTTTCTGATCCTTTTGTGTACCGGTTATGAATTTCACATGTCGTTATGGCTGCTCCCGGTTTTGTATTACCTCCAACAGATGTTGGCTCTGGGGCTTGGGTTGATTGCAGGGGTTTTAAATGTTTTTATCCGTGATGTGCGTCAAATTACAGGGGTGATTTTACAGCTGTGGTTCTGGTTTACGCCCATTGTTTATATTGTTGATATCCTTCCAGATCCGGTAAAAAGAATTATTATGTACAATCCGGCCTTCAGGTTGATAGATGCCTACCACAAAATATTTGCGTTTCATTCATACCCTTCCTTTAAAGCTCTTTGGGTACTCGCGGTAGTTACCCACCTGATTTTGTTTTTTTCCTTTTTGATGCTTCGGTATCTGGAAAAAGATATAAGGGATTTTCTATGAAAATTTTGGTTAACGCAATACCCATGACCGGACTTTTAACCGGCATTGCAAGGTACCTGCGCAACTTATACCACACCATCCATGGCATGGGCCGGGCCGATATCCGTTATTTTAACGGAAGCTGCGTTGTGGACGCCATGCCGCCCATGGCAGACGCCGGACGGTGGCAGAAAACCGTGGGAGCTGTCAGGTACCTGCCTGACCATGTAATTTTCGGGGTGAGGGCTGCCCGGTGGATGAAGTATGAGTATTGCCTGAACAGGGTGTGTCGGAACCAGACACCCGGGTTTTCGGTTTACCATGAAACAGCCTTTTCACCGGCAAAGCTGACAAGGGTCCCTACGGTATTTTCCATCTATGATCTCTCTTTGCGCCGGTATAAGGAGACCCATCCAAAGGAGCGGGTGCTTTTTTTTGAATATTTTATAAAAACAAGACTGCGGTATGCCATGCACATCCTGACTATTTCAGAATTTATTCGGCAGGAGATCATCAGCGAGTTCAAGGTGGATCCGTCCATGGTCACGGCTGTACCGCTGGCTGCGGACCCGGTGTTTACCCCTGCGGATAAGAACGTTGTGGCAACGGTGAGGCAAAAGTACAACCTGCCCCCATCGTATCTGCTGTTTGTAAGCTCCCTTGAACCCAGAAAAAATATTGATCTTCTCGTGGATGCCCTGGCGGAAACAAAAACCGATATCCCCATTGTCCTTGTGGGCTGGAAAGGATGGGGTGAAAAATCCTGGTTTGAGAAAATCAGAAATAAAAACCTTAAAAACAGGGTTTATCTGACAGGTCATATCCCGGACCATGATTTAAGGGCCGTTTACACAGGCGCCCAGGCCTTGATTTATCCAAGTTTATACGAAGGGTTCGGCCTTCCCATTGTGGAGGCAATGGCCTGCGGCTGTCCGGTTATCTGTTCCAACGTCTCCAGCATGCCCGAAGTGGCGGGAGATGCGGCCGTTTTAATTGATCCGCGGCAAAGCAGTGAACTGGCCCAGGCCATTGAAACTGTTGTCCATGACACAGGGGCAAGAACCCTTTTGGCGGAAAAAGGAAGGCAGCGCGCCCTGGGCTTTACATGGGAATCCACTGCCAATCAAACCCTTGATGTATACAGGAACGCGGCAAGATGATTTCAGTTCAAAATATATCAAAGACGTTTAAACTGTACCGCAAGCCATCGGAACGGCTTAAGGAGATTATATTCAGGAAGTGCCGCCACAAAAAATTTGATGCGGTTAAAAACCTGAGCTTTACGGTTCCCGGGGGGGAGACCCTTGGGCTTATCGGAGAAAACGGGGCTGGTAAATCAACGGTTTTAAAACTTCTCACAGGCATTCTGATACCGGACACAGGGACAGTTCATATATCGGGCAAAATAACGGGGCTGCTGGAACTTGGTACCGGATTCAACCATGAATTTTCAGGCATTGATAATATTATTCATAATGCAACATATCTTGGGCTTTCCAGGCCGGAAATTAACCGGAAGCTGGATGAGATCATCTCATTTACGGAGCTGGGGGATTTTATCCATGAGCCCCTTAAAACATATTCTTCGGGCATGATCATGCGTCTGGCCTTTTCCGTGGCCATTCATGCCGAACCCCAGGCGTTTGTCGTGGATGAGGCCCTGTCCGTAGGAGATGCCTATTTTCAGCAAAAATGTATGCAGAAGATACGGGAGTTCAAGGCGGGCGGGGGATCCATTGTGTTTGTTTCTCACGATATGAATGCCGTAAAGGTTTTATGTGATAAAGCGATATTATTGGATCGCGGCACAGCAATTGAATATGGAGAACCCGAAACCATCATCAATGCCTATAATTGCCATATTGCACGGCGTTCTGTATCAAATGATGATGTCAGGGCAGGGCGTTCACTCAACGGGTACGGCAGCCGGCAGGTTTTGATCGAATCCGTGACACTGAAAGATGAGCATCAAAACGAGACAAAGATCCTCATCAGCGGTAAACCGGCGGACATTGTAATAACCCTTAAAGGGCAGGCATCCATGGAAGATTTAACCCTGGGGATTGTCATACGGGATCGATTCGGACAAGACGTTTACGGCACAAACTCACATTATCTGAAAAAAAAGATTGATGTTCAGCAGGGGCGGACAATGGATATTGTCTATTCATTTGATCAGTTTAACCTGGGACCTGGCAAATACTCCATTACCGCCGCAATCCACACCGGTGCAAGCCATGTTGACCAGTGTGTGCATTGGGTTGATGGCTGTGCTGTCTTTGAAACCGTATTGGGGGATGAGCCTTTTTTTGCAGGCCTTATCCGGTTGACGCCCAAGTTGCATGTCAATGGAGGCTAACAGCACATCCTTTAATGATGTTCCCCAATTGTCTTCCCAGTACCTGCCAATCGTGGGACAACAGCCACTGTTTTTGTTTTGACATCAGGCGACTGGATATTTCACGATTATTGATCATTGTTTCAATACCTTGGGCCATGTGTTCAGGTGTTGTCCCCGGCAGGGTATAGACAACGTCCGACACATCTTCAAAGATATCCAGGGGGGTGACTGCGATGGGGCGGCCGGTGGCCAGCCCCGCCCTGACTGACGCACTGGAAGACTCCTGGGTGGTCTGGCAGGGGTAAACAATGACATTCGCCCGGGACAACCTGTTAAAAATCTCTTTTTCCTCCAGATACCCGTTATCCATGGTGATGTCATTGCCGTATGGACTCTCCTTGATCTGCTGCAGGCACAGTCTTTGTTCCTCTTTTGAAGCGGGGGCGGCCGGATAGAGCGCGTTTAAAAGAAGCAGCTTGAGGTCCGGGGCTTTTTTTTTCAGGAGCTCAAAGGCGCAAATCAGTTCCCGGATGCCTTTATGGGGCAGCAGAAAGCCGTAGGCCGCAATCAGTTTTTCATCCACATGGGGATGATCGGGTGCAGGAAAGGATGTGCCTCCTGTAGGGGCCAATGAATGGGGGCTGACATCCACGCCATGGGGAAAGCGCATCACATTTTCAACGCAACCCATGGATTTCAGGTGATTCAAGTCGTGAACCGAGTGAACGACCAGCCTGTGGGTGTTGAATAGTGATGATCTAATCTGCGATAGGGATTTGGGCGCATGGGGCGGCAGGACATCTGCTGTAGAGTGTAAAAAAAGGTAACAGCGTTTTTGATACCTTTTCATTGTGTCTAAGAAGCCGGATAATGCGTTTAGATTGAAAAAATTGAAATTAAATTGAATCACGATATCCGTGATCCCAGCAGCAACAATTCTATGAACCAGTTGCTGCAGGCTATCTTTTTCGTCCGCTTCCCAGCAGCGGATGACCTCAGGTCCATCCTGTTCAGTCAGATTAAGGGCGTTGTTTGCAAGTACCGTCACTTTTCCGACAGAAAGACAACGGACTAAGTATTTTGAGTAGGATGCGATGCCGCAGGGGATATTCCATGTCGTTACCCAGCCGATGCGCGGTTCTGGGGCTGGGCAATTCTGATGGTCGAGCGCCTCAATTGCCTGGGTCAATCGTTTTGAAACCTGTCGCCAGGCGTAGTTTTTGAGGATATTTTCTTTGGCGGCTCGGGTTTTACGGTTTATTTTTTCCGCAGGCAGCCGGGATATATGTTCCATTTGCCTGGTCAAATCCCCAAGGTCCGGTTCCACCCAAACGGAATCCGGCAGTGCCATGTGGGTTCTGGCATGGCTGAATTTATAATCCGTCAGCCACGCTGTTTCATGGCTGCAAAAATCTGTTTGCCCGCCAAAACCCGTGGTGAGGACCGGCAGACCGAACACCATGGCTTCGGCCATGGGCAGCCCAAAGCCTTCTCCACGGCTGGGCGCCACGAGAAGATCGCTGTGCCGGTACAGGGAAACAAGTTGACCCGGGGAGAGTTCATCTTCCACTAGAAGTATTTTCTTTTTGCTGTTCATTGTACCGTTATAAAAGAACAACTGAGACGGTTGTTCTTTTACCCACCCCGCTTTGTCCAACTGGCTGAGGATTCTATTGTGGGGATTGGGAAAGGTCTTGATAATAAGGGTAACTTCCGGACGGGCCCCGAAATCAGCTGCAGTAAAGGCTTTCAGCAGCAGGTCCGCGCCCTTCCGGGGGAAGCACGAAGAAATATGCAGCAGGGTATATCCGGGCGGAAACCCGAAAGGAAGCGGTTCCGGCGCGACCTCTTTTAAATGATCAGCCCCATTTCCCATGGTGACCGTGGGTACGGTGATGCCGTTATTTTTCAAGGTCCGGGCAACATAACCGGATACAGCCCCCACAAGGTGGAGCTGAATGTTGAATGAATCAATCCACTGCCCGGGAAAAACCGATTCCTCCCATGCATAGGGTGCAAGAATTTTCAAAGCGCCGTTCATCCCGCTGACCCTCGGGGGGAAAAGATTCCGGATGGCCAGATCCGCTTTTTCTTGCCTGACGCCACGGTTCCACATTTTTTTAATCCGGGGGAAATAGTTAAGAAACTTTTCATCCGGAGAAAAGTCCCCGCCTCCTTCGGTGGAATGAAGCTCAAGGATGAAACCTTGATCCTGAAGCGCCAGCGCAAGCTCACGGTTCACAAGCGCCAGGCTGTAATTGGAGTCAAAGGGTCCTTCAAAGCTTATTTTCAGGGTGCTTTTTTTATCTGCGGCGGGGTGATGAAGGTCAATGGTATTGCGGGTGCCGGACAGCAGTGAATTTATAAATGCGTTGAGCCCGGTTTTTAAATTTTCAAAGTCAAACCGGGAAAGGTTTGCCTGCTCTCCTTTCGCCAATCTGTGCCGCCATAACGGCTGGGTCATCAGGCGCTGCAATACCGCTGCAACATCGGTACTGTTTTTGTGGGATAAAATAAGACCTGAACCTGCAAGGGTGTGTCTGATATTGCTGCTGTCGTAGGCAACGACGGGCAGTCCTATGCTTGAGGCTTCTATGAGCGGGATGCCGAACCCTTCATGATCACTTAAGCTGACAAAAAGATCGGCTGCATGATAGTATCCCCAAAGGTCTTGATCACTGACTTTCCCGGGTAAATGGACCTGTTCCTGCAAGCCGTAGCCTGCAACCAGCTTTTTAATATATTTCAGATAAGGGGGACTGGTGTTTCCTCCCACACAGAACAGATGAACATTTTTGTTACCCAGCCGGGCCAGTGCGTGGACCAGATCGTGCTGGCATTTATTTTCACAGATCCTGCCCACAAAGAGCAGGTTAAAAGTGGTTTCATGCCGGTGAATGATCTCCCGGGACACAGTGTTTTTTTTTATGTTTTCAAAATCAATTAACAAAGGGATGACATGTACGTTCTCATACCCCAAGCCGTTTAACTCCTGGGCGTTATATTTGGAATCCGCGATGATGCCGGCGAACAGATCCTGCCAGCCGGCTAACTGTTCCCTGCCTTGTTTCGTTGCATTGCTGTGGGCGGTTCCGGTTTCAAAATAATGGGCCGGGGTGATGTTATGGTAAACCATTGCCAGGCGGTCGGCCAGACTAATAAA
>NZ_JBFXHE010000281.1:2458-5943 GCF_050177295.1 Desulfobacter sp. | reverse complement strand
CCGGTGGCTTGCCAGCGGTCCCAGGTGCGGCATCGGAGAACTGAATATCCCGGCCAATGAGCCGGGCAGCTCCATCATGCCCGGAAAAATAAATCCCACCCAGGCAGAAGCCGCCACCATGGTGGCCTGCCAGGTCATGGGAAACGATGCGGCCATCGGCTTTGCCGCCAGCCAGGGAAACTTTGAACTAAATGTATTTAAACCGGTTATCATCCATAACCTGCTCCAATCCGTTACCCTTCTGGCCGGCACCATCTCCTCGTTCACATCCCATTGCCTGGCCGGGATTGCCCCAAACATCCCGGTGATTGAACGCCACCTGAAAAACTCCCTGATGCTGGTCACAGCACTGGCACCACACATCGGATATGACAATGCGGCCCAAATCGCCAAAAAAGCGCTCCAGGACGGCATGACGTTAAAAGAGGCTGCCGCAGAACTGGGCCTGGTTCAGCCCGGGCAATTTGATGAATGGGTCAACCCCGAAATCATGATTCTGGGACGCAAGTAACTTTAAAAAAAAACAGTTCAGCAAAATATAAAAATCATGTATATTCAACCTCTTTTTAGAAGTGAAAATTCCAGAATATCATGGGTATCATTATAATTAGTAATATTGATAAATTACAACGGGCTGGCCCTGGACACCATCCGGGCGGTTTTGGAACATGGAGTGGAAAATGGCTAAACCAAAAAAAGAAACAACATTGATGGACAAAGTCGTTGGACTTTGTAAACGCAGGGGATTTGTATATCCGGGATCTGAAATTTACGGCGGACTTGCCAATGCCTGGGATTTCGGTCCTTTGGGAGTGGAACTGCTTAAAAATCTGAAAGAGGCCTGGTGGAAAAAATTTGTCACCGAGCGCATTGATATGGTGGGCCTGGACGCCGCCATCCTCATGAATCCGACCACCTGGGAAGCCTCCGGCCATGTGGGCAGTTTTTCCGATCCGCTGATGGACTGCAAAAAATGTAAATCCCGGGAGCGGGCTGACAAGCTTGTGGAAAACTGGCAGCAGGACAACGGGTCTGGTGAACAGCCCGCCAACTGGGCCGGGGAAAAGACCCCGCCCCAGGATATGCTGGATTTTATTAATGCCAAGAACATCACCTGTCCCCAGTGCGGCAGCCTTGACTGGACCCTGCCCAAGGCATTTAACCTGATGTTTAAAACCCAGCAGGGTGTGGTTGAAGGCGAGGGAAAGGACATTTATCTGCGTCCTGAAACCGCCCAGGGTATTTTTGTCAATTTTAAAAATGTCCAGACCACCTCACGCAAAAAGATTCCCTTTGGGATTGCCCAGATCGGAAAGGCATTCAGGAACGAAATTACCCCGGGCAACTTTGTATTCAGGACCCGGGAGTTTGAACAGATGGAAATTGAATATTTTTGTAAACCCGGTACTGATCTTGAGTACCATGACTTCTGGAAAAAATTCTGCATGGACTGGTACCTGGGCCTGGGCGTTACCCCGGACAATCTTAGATTCCGCGACCACGACAAGGCGGAATTGTCCCATTACTCCAATGCCACCTCCGATATTGAATACCGGTATTCCTTTGGCTGGGGGGAACTGTGCGGCATCGCCTCCCGGACCAACTATGACTTAAGCCAGCATATGGCGCACTCCTCCAAGGATCTGCAGTATTTTGACGAGGCTTCCAAGGAAAAGTACATCCCCTTTGTTATTGAACCCTCCCTTGGGGTTCAGCGCTCCGCTCTGGTCTTTTTGTGCGACGCCTATGAAGAAGAAGAGATTAATGAGGATGATACCCGGGTGGTGCTGCATCTTCACAACCAGCTGGCCCCGGTGAAAATTGCAGTGATGCCCCTGGCTAAAAAAATTGCCGACAATGCTAAAAATGTTTTTCACACCCTGGTACGGCAACTGGGGCTGAACATGGATTTTGACGTCCAGGGCAGCATCGGCAAGCGCTACCGCCGCCAGGACGAGGCCGGCACGCCCTATTGCGTCACCTTTGATTATGAGTCCCTTGACGACAATGCCGTCACCATCCGGGAGCGGGATTCCATGGATCAGCAGCGCATGAAAATAGATGAACTGGTTCCCTTTTTCCGGGAAAAATTTACATATTAACGAAAGCCTGATTTTATGCCTTTGTATTCATACAACAATATTGTGCCGGATATCCACGACTCCGTTTTTATCGCACCTAGTGCCCAAATTATAGGTGATGTGCAAATCGGCCGGGATTCTTCGGTGTGGTTTCAAACGGTTATCCGGGGAGATGTCGCCGGAATCCGCATTGGTGAACGCACAAATATTCAGGATCTTTGCACGGGCCATGTGGCCAAAGACATCCCTTTGATCATCGGCAACGGCGTTACCATCGGCCATAACTGCTGTGTTCACGGCACCACCATTGGGGACGGCTGCCTGATCGGCATGGGTGCTGTTCTCCTGAACAAAAGCGTCATCGGGGAAGGCTGCGTCATCGCGGCCGGTACCCTTGTTCTGGAAAGAACTATAATTCCACCCTATTCACTGGTTACAGGGTCGCCGGGCAAGGTCAAAAAAGTTTACGAGAACCGGGAAGAGATTGATCGGATGCTGAAAAGAGCCTCTGATGGCTATGTGGAACATGCAAGGGAATATCGTTCCAACGATCTGTTTTATGAGATCAAAAAATAAGTTGGAGGATATGGTGGGCATCGCTGCGCGTTTGCCCACCCTACAACTACAACTCGTCTTCGTAGATATATGATCTTCATGTCCTTCTGTTTCAGGCGGCTGTTTCGACCCCTGCCCGGTCCTTTTCAAGCCCCATGGCCCGGCCCAGCAATTGGGTAATGAGCATGGCGGGGATGGGGGGGGGTGATCCTGATTTCAGGATAAGGTCCCGGCCGTGTTCAAACTGCATGTGGCAATAATTGCATGCCGTGCAGATGATATCCGCGCCTTCCTGTTCCGCTGTTTTATATTTTTCCAGAATAAAAGTCTGTGCCAGGCTGCTGTTTTTCTCCAACAGGGGATTGCCGCAGCATTCCAGGCGTCTGGACCAGTTTACGGGATCTGCCCCGGTCAGTGTGATAATCCGTTCAAATATCGCCGGTGCATTGGGGCGGTCATCAAACCCGGTGATGGTTGAGGGGCGCAGCGCATGACAGCCGTAGCTTGGGGCGACTTTTACCCCGGCAAGGGGATGGGTGATGCACTGCCGGAGAAGATCTTTATCGATTTCCCGGTCCAGGAGGGTCAGCATGTGATGGATTTTGACGCCCCCGTCATAGTACAGCCCTTCCTTTTTCAGTATACTGTTGATCATGACTTGTTTGTCGGGATCATTTTTAAAATAATATTCTGCCTGTTTAAGGGCACCGAAACAGCATTTGCACAGGGTCAATACAGGCAGGTTATGGGCCTGGGCCATGGCCAGGTTCCGTATGGCCAGCAAAAGAAAGGCATCCAGATTTTTTTCCTTAACAGGGTATCCGCAACATCCAAAGTCAAGTTCTTCGG
>NZ_JBFXHE010000281.1:0-2358 GCF_050177295.1 Desulfobacter sp. | reverse complement strand
GGAAACACCCATGGGTTGTCAAAAATTTCATATAAAGGTCCCACGGCACAATGGCTGGTGCAGGTGCCGCACTGGGTGCAGGCGGAAAGATCAAAGACCCGGCGGGTGGCCCTGTTCTCATCGCGTTTTATCTGCTGTCCTGCAAGTCCTGAAATCATAAGGCTTACCGGGGTTGTCAGGATATGCAGGAACTTGCTGAAAGGCAGGTAGGCCAAGGCGAAAAAACAGCTTAAAAAGTGGATCTTCAGTATCAGTACATCCAGACGGTTCCTGTTGAAAAAACCGGCAACAGGCGTCATGGCAACGGAGATAGGATAGGAAACAAAGGCAGACCTGGGGTTGGAATGGCAGGATGCACAATTGTCTTCATTGAGGATCTCTCCTTCTTCCATAAGTTCCGGGGTGACCTGGATGGTCTCCCCGGGGAACTGGACATTGAATTTTTCCTGCCAGACTGCCTTAAGCGCCGGCAGTTCCTCATCGTCCAAGGAACCATATTCCTCCACCATGTCGTAAAACACACCGGAAGAGATGATCTTGGCAGCCTCCAGGCCAAAACCGGATATCATGATGAGTGCAAGCAGGGTGATTGCCAGGTAATCGGGCCGCCTGCTGATCTGTTTTAAACGGAAATGGGTTTTCCTGCGGTATACGGCAATGGCCAGTCCCGCCATCACCATTACACCGGCGATATTCCGAAGGGCCATGAACGGGTTCAGGGTGGACAGGTAATTTGAAAAAATCACTTCGCTGACATAGCCTTCAAGGGCATGGAAGAAAAACAACCCTGCAAATCCCCAGAAAATACAGATGTGCATAAACCATTTCAGGGGATCCTGGCGCAACAGCGGCAATTGAAGCACGACATCCAGAATAACTGTCTTGAAAAGATGGAAAATCCGGGCAGGTGAGGCCAGGATGCCGAACAGGCCGGACAAAAACGCTTTTATTCGGCCTGCCATAGTGAATCCGGGCAGGTTCGGTCCGATGTTTAACCGGAAAAATCCAATGATTCTGTAAAGGATTCCGATGAAGAATACTGCCAACGCAATAAAAAAACTCCAGGTATAAAGCATTGGACCGGTTAATAAATCATACAACGGCATTAATTATCTCCCAGTAAAAATTAGGATGATATCCAGGAGCCCCGAATCAGGGCACCAAAGGATGTTACATAAATGCTGCTCAACATAAATACGGCTCAAAAGGATCACAAAAATAAGTTGTTGGCATATTACAATACGATGATATTGTCAATTATATTTTTTAGCAAACACTTATATTTTTACACTGGCATGTGTGGATGACCCGGTCCTGAAAGTATCAGATCCTTATGTATTGGAAACGAAAAATATGATAATTAAATCAAAAGCAAATTAAGAGGCGTGCCGCAATTGAAACAATGGGTGAAAAAACCGGGGAGGAATAACGCGTTTGATGAAACGAATACTGGCATTTGTGATATTCGTCTGGGTAGCGGCTGCTGGGACCCTGGCCCATGCCACAGCGGACAATGACCTGTTCACTGCCCAGGAAAATGCATATATTCAGTCCCAAAAAAGTATCCGCATCGGTATTATCGATAATGAACCCCCCTATTCTTTCTATAACCAAGGCACGATCAGCGGATTTTCCATTGACCTTCTCCATTTGCTGGAACAGTCCTCGGGACTGAAATTTGAATTTGTTATAGGCAGCTGGTTCAATATTTATGCCTCATTTCAAAACGGGGACCTGGATGTTATTGACCAGATCTCCTTTACCCCGGCGCGCAGCAAATGGATGCTGTTTACCCCGGCATATCACGTTAAAGCACTTGTCCTGTTCATGAGAACCGGCGAAATTCCTCATCCTTTCAAAGGGCTGGAGAGTCTTAATAAAAAACGGATCGGCATTCTCCGGGACATCTATTATGAAGAACGCCTCCGACAGGATGGTCATGCCAGGGTTTATGAGTATGACGACTATATGTCGCTGATGAAGGCGCTTTCCTTCGGCTGGGTGGATGCCGTGATTGCCAGTGAAATGACCGGGCGTTTTGTTGCCCGTGACAACCATCTTTCCGGTATCAGTATGGTCGGTCCTTTCAACGCCAAGGGAATTGTTGAAGAGGACTTCCGGCTGGGCATTTCAAAAAAAGATCCCCTGCTCCAGTCCATTCTGACAAAAGTTTTAAATGCGGTTCCGGGGCAGACCATGGATGTTCTGGCCCGGAAATGGGGCCGGTATCCATATCTGAACAACAATACTGCCACGCTTTTGTTCACCGGGGAAGAGCAATCCTTTATTGCCCGCCATCCGGTTATCACCATGGGTATGCTCTCTGATTTTTCCCCTTTCAGTTTTGTCAGTCAGGGC
>NZ_JBFXHE010000280.1:0-5954 GCF_050177295.1 Desulfobacter sp. | reverse complement strand
CTACCATGGACCAGGCCCGAAAGATAGCCCGGCAAGGTCTCCAGCATGCCGGTTGCGTCATTGCCGAAGTCCAGACAGCCTCCAGGGGCAGACTGAACAGGCCCTGGGCCTCTGCCCGGGGCGGGCTTTGGTTTACCCTGATCCTTAAACCGGATTTGCCGCCGCCCCTGGCCTGGACCATGAATTTTGCCGCTTCGGCCTGCATGGCCGAAGTTCTGGCCGGCTTATTTGACCTGGATGTCCGTGTCAAATGGCCCAATGACCTGCTTCTCAAGGGCCGCAAGCTCTCCGGATTGCTGGCGGAAATGGAAACCCGGGCCGATATGGTTAATTTCCTGTTTCTGGGCATCGGCCTTAATGTGAACAATGAACCTGAATCAAATCAATACCAGGCCATTTCCCTGAAAACAGCCCTGGGAAAATCTGTGTCCAGAAAACAGATCCTGATCCGTTTCCTGGATCTGTTTGAATCCAGGATTTCGACCATTGATCCGGCCCGGATCATCAGCCGGTGGAAGGAACGGACCGCCACCATCGGCAGCGATGTCAGGGTTCAAACCCATGACCGGGTGTATGAGGGCAAGGCCCTGGATGTGGATGACTCCGGTGCCCTCATTGTTCAAGGCCGGGACGGCATCACCCGGAAAATTATTTATGGCGATTGTTTTCACGCCTGAAAAATAACCTGAGATGAATGGTAAACATATGGATGTTTCTGTAAAACAGATTGTATATTCAGCCCTTTTTATCGCCCTGATCAGTATTGGCGCAATGATTGCCATACCTGTGGGCCCTGTCCCCATTGTACTTCAAAACATGTTTGTCCTCCTGGCGGGTTTGATCCTGCCGCCGGCCTGGGCTGCCGGGTGCGTGGCGGTTTATCTGCTCATGGGATTTGCCGGACTGCCGGTATTTGCCGGCGGCACTTCGGGTATTGGAAAAGTGGTCGGCCCCACCGGCGGATATCTTCTCTCTTATCTGCCGGCCGCATTTCTTACCTCTGTCATATCCGGTCGCACTAAAAATAGCCTGATCCGGGATAGTGTGGCCATCATTGCGGGAATGGCGGTGATTTACCTGTTCGGTGTACCCTGGCTGAAATGGGTGCTGGCCGTCTCCTGGAGCAAGGCCCTGGCTGCGGGCATGTACCCCTTTCTTGCCGGTGCTGTGGTTAAAATGGTTGCAGCGGTAATAATCGCCCGAAAGCTTCGTCCCCTGATCCGGTTGTAAGCGTTTTATGGATAACGTATTGCTGAAAACAGATCATCTGACCCATGCCTTTGGTTCGGGGGATACAGGCATATTTGAGATTTGTCTGACCGTATCCCGGGATGATTTCATTGTGCTTGCCGGAAAAAACGGATGCGGAAAAACCACCTTGATCCGTCATTTCAACGGTCTGTTGATGGCGGATACCGGCCGGGTTCTGTTCAACGGGCAGGATATTCAAAAAAACCTGACCTTTGCCCGCAAAAAAATCGGTATGGTTTTCCAGGACCCGGATACCCAGATCATTGCAGATACCGTGTTTGATGAAACCGCCTTTGGTCCGGAAAATTTAAACATGGGCCGGGAAGAGATTAATGGCAAAGTGAATAAAGTCCTTACCCTGCTCGACCTGGACCACTTACGAGACAGAAATCCTGCCACCCTTTCCGGCGGAGAAAAGCGGCGGCTGGCCATTGCCGGCATCCTGGTCATGGAACCGGATCTGATTGTTTTTGACGAACCGTTTGCCAATCTGGACTATCCATCTGTTTTATCCCTGGCCGGACTGTGCCGAAAACTTCACCAGTCCGGGCACGCCATTGTCATGACCACCCATGATGTGGCACCGGTGATCACGTTTGCCACTAAAATTGTAATCATGGACAAAGGACGGATCAAGGAACAAGGAGATCCAATCTTGCTTGCCCCCTGTCTTGAATCATATGGCGTAAAAAATCCGTTTACCCCCATGGCACAGGCGTGGACACGGTGACACTTTTTTCTTATCGTCCCGGCAACACCTTATGGCACACCCTGGATGTCCGGTGCAAATGCCTTCTGGTCTGCCTGTTGAGCCTGTCTGTACTAAAGACGGAATTGCCCGCGAATATTGTCTGCTTGTGCGTTTTGATCTTTATATTGAAAAAATTGGGGGTGGGCCCGGCAAAGCTTGTAAAGGCCCTGAAAACCTTTCTTTTGTTTTTAATACTGATATTTTTCTGCCGGTGGGCAGGCACGCCCGGTGATCCCATGGTGACCCTGCATGGATTCACCCTGAGCCGCCAGGGTTTTACTTCCGGCAGCCTGGTTGCGTTACGGTTTCTGGTCGTCATGCTGTTAGGGCTGATATTGACGGCAACAACCCGGTCCATGGAAATCAAGGCGGCTGTCCAGTGGTTTTTCAAACCTGTTCCTTTTATTCCTGAAAAACGGGTGGCTGTGATGGTGGGTCTGGCCCTGAAATTCATGCCCCTGATCCTCGCTAACGCCAGGGAAGTGACCCATGCCGTCAATGCCCGGTGCGGCAATTTAAGGAAAAATCCTGTGCGGCGACTTATCAACCTCTCCTGGCCCCTGCTGAAAAAAACATTTCAATCCGCAGATGACCTGACCCTTGCCATGCAGGCCAGGTGTTACAATGAAAACCGCACGGATCCACGGTTTTCCACCAATGGAAAAGAGGGTTGGGTCGTTGGTCTGGCTCTTGTTTTTTCCGCCGGGATGCTACTGATGGGCTGACCCCGGTTTATGCCTGCTCGCCAAAGGATTTCGCGAAAACCACCGGCAGCGAAACAAGCGAAACTATGAATAGCGATTCATGGTATTAATCAATTGCTTAAGCCAATACAGTTTGCTATCATCAATTCAATTCATTTGAATCATTTAAAAATCGTTAATTGATCTTCGGAAAATGAACTTGCCAAATGGCCGAATCTGTTTTTAAATAAACGCCAGACATGTTTTATTTATGTACAAGAGGGAGAAGGGATACTTATGAATTTTTGGGCTAATCCATTGTTTCTTATAATATGGTTGGTTATAGGCCTGATACCCGTGGCAGACGCTCAGCAACAGAGTAGACCGCTTCCGGCGGTTGCCGAAAAAACAAAGGCGATTGTCGAGGCGGTCCATGCCTTTGTCAATGTCCATTCCAACGATATGTCCACTGTGCAACACGCTCTCCAAACCCATCCAGATTTTTTTGATCGGGATAAAAATCTCTATGTCTTTATGCACTGCTATAACATAGAGAAAAAGGAAGCGATCTCCTGTGCACAGGCTGTTCGCCCCGAACTTATCGGAAAAAACATGTGGCATCTAAGGACGCCAAACGGCAGGTTGCTTTTTTATGAAATAGCCCGGATGATCGAAAAGGAGGGCCAGGGTTGGATTCAATATGACTGGTTGAATCCATATACCAATACACTTCAGACAAAATGTTCATACCTGAAGGGAATCGTTCTGAAAGATGGGCGGAAAGCCTGGGTGGGATGCGGGTTCTGGCAGAAAAATAAAAAAAAGGATGTATAATGTGACCATTAAAAATAAAATTTTTATCTCAGGCACACTCTTTTTTTTAATTTTTGTTATGCTTGCATTGATGAGTATCCGGCTCCACCGCGAGGTTTCGTTCAATTTAAATGCCCGGGACAAAGCAAACCAGGATTTAGCCGGTATTCAAGCGTCTATAAAATGGAGAAATCATGTAATCAGCCTGATAGCGGATATCGTTGCGCAGGAACATGTCCCGCCGCTGGCAAAGGAGCATTTCCAGTTGCCGGCCGGCCCGCATCTTCTCAATCATGAGATCCTGGCGAAATCAGGATTGCGGCTGGTTGACCTGATTGCCCTCAAAGAACAGGCGTCAACAGAAACTGATCGGTCTTTCAGGCAACTGAGAGATAAAATAAACCGACTCTATCACCAACTGGATGAAAAAATTACAACCATGCTGGCCATTGTCCAGTTGGATTCTGTTTTGGGAGATAATGTTTCTGAAAAAAGCACCTTGGCGCCGTATGTATTAAAAAGTCTTAATCAATTAACATTGGTTGCGCTCAATGCCTTGATATCCAAACAGTTTCCAGACGATGCCGCAAGTATCGTTATTGAAAATCAGCTATTTATCTCTTCACAGATTCAATTGATTGATTCAGACGGCAGCATTTCCGGGCTGTTTTCCGAATTGTTTACCCAAATCAAATCCCTTGAGCTGTTAATTATTGAATCAAATACGATTCTTTCGCGTTTTAACAAACAAATATCAGATGCAAAGCACAACTTTGACCAGGCAGCACGCGGAACAGAATTTGATACCATTGTCGCAAAAGTCACATCACAGCTTTCGTCTGCCAATAAGAAACTTAAAGAGGCGAGCCGGTTCAGCCTGATAACCACGGTTTTATTTCTTTTTATTGTTCCCTTTTTGGTTATTGCTGTAGGTATTTCCGGGCTGAATACGGTTATTTTAGCCCCCATTGGCCATCTTTTGAATGCCATGAAAGGTATTAAAGACGGTAATTTTGATGTAGTCGTCCCCATCCGGGCCCAAGATGAGATCGGAAAACTGGCCTGGGCCTTTAATGCCATGGCCGCAGAGATTAAAACAAAAGTTGTGGAAATGTCACGGCTGAATCAGGAACTTCACGAAAATGAAAAAGAGCTGACCAGGCTGCGCAATTTTTTATCCAACATCATCAATTCCATGCCATCCATGCTTGTGGCTGTGGACCGGGACGGTAACATCACCCAGTGGAATAACCGAACAGAGCAGATAACCGGGGTGTCGTTTGAAGATGCATATGCCAAACCGCTGGGCAAGGTGTTCCCCCGGTTAGCCCGCGAAAAGGATCGTATTATGACCTCTATCAGGGAGCGCCGGGTAATAAGTACGCTAAAAGTATCATTTAACACAGGACAGGAACGCGGTTTTGAGGACATTACCATCTATCCTCTGGTTACCGCCAGTGATATAGACGGTGCGGTTATCCGAATTGATGACGTAACAGATCAGGTACGTCTTGAGGAGATGATGGTCCAGAATGAAAAAATGTTGTCTGTAGGCGGGTTGGCAGCCGGCATGGCCCATGAAATCAACAATCCCTTGGCTGGTATCATACAAACGGCGAATGTAATGAAATCAAGGCTGGAAAATCTGGAAATACCGGCAAACATTAGCGTCGCTGATGAAATCGGCATATCTGTGAATCAGATCAGGGTATTTATGCAAAAGAGGGGTATTTTAAGGATGTTGTGCGCTATAAATGAATCCGGTCGGAGAGTGTCTGAAATCGTTGATAATATGCTTAGTTTTTCCAGAAAATCAAATGCGGATTTTTCAAGTCATCATCCAGCCCAGCTTATGGACAGGATTCTTGAACTTGCTGCTACAGACTATGACATGAAAAAACATTACGATTTTAAAACAATCAAAATTATTAAAAAATATGAAGATAACCTTCCCATGATTAACTGTGAGGGGGTAAAAATTCAGCAGGTTCTGTTGAATATCCTGCGCAATGGTGCCCAGGCAATGCACTCCCAAAACATGGGCAGCGATTATACACCCTGTTTTATTTTACGCATTGCTAAAGAAGAAAAAATGTTACGGATAGAAATCGAGGATAACGGGCCTGGTATGGACAAAATTACCCAGTCAAGGATTTTTGAGCCGTTTTTCACCACAAAACCCATAGGTATCGGAACCGGACTTGGGTTATCTGTTTCATATTTTATCATTACGCAGAATCATCACGGTACTATGGATGTGGTTTCCCTGTTAGGGAAAGGATCAACGTTTATTATACGGTTACCGTTGGAACAGATCGAGCGATAGAAAGGGGGGGACGGCAGTTGAAAGTACTTGTAATTGATGATGAAAAGCATATCCGACAAAGCCTTTCCGATTATCTGGAAGATAATGATTATGATGTTATAACAGCAGAAAACGGACAACAGGGCCTGGG
>NZ_JBFXHE010000279.1:0-5962 GCF_050177295.1 Desulfobacter sp. | reverse complement strand
ATTTTCAAGATATCCGGCAGGAAGGGTCCAGCACCCTTTTTTGGGCTCAATATTGCGTTTGCACATTAAAATCCTGTCCTGCAAAACAGGAATCGTGCCCACAACCATTTTTGGATTTTCATAGTGGACATGGCCGCATGAGTCGCATACGGCCCGGACATGGTCATCGTCCTCAGGGATCTGCCGGGTTATGGGATGGCCGCACTGGGTGCAGAATTTTATTGGCATCTGTTATCTATCTTCCTAAGGTTTTGCAAAAAATTAAAACGCTGCCTTTCTCACAATTTTATTACCACAAACCCTTATGAAAGGAAATCTTTGAAGTGACGTAATCGGGAAAATCACTCGAACAACTCCCTGGCCTTGTAAGAACTTCTGACAAAGGGGCCGGCAGCCACTTGTTTAAATCCAATATCCCGGGCCATGCGGTCAAGCTGTTCAAATTCTTCCGGACTGTAGAATTTTTCCACGGAAAGGTGGTTCCTTGTGGGCTGAAGGTACTGGCCCACGGTGAGGATATTGCAGCCGTGATCGTACAGGTCCTGGAAGGTAGTCCCAAGTTCCTCTGGTGTTTCGCCAAGGCCCACCATGATGCCGGACTTGGACGGCAGGCCGGGAAAGCGTTCCGTAACATGTCGGATCAGGTTAAGGGATCGCTGGTAAAGGGCCTGGGGACGGACCCTGGAATAAAGACCCTTAACAGTTTCGATGTTGTGGTTGATCACGTCAGGTTCTGCGCCAGCCACGGTTTCAAGGGCCTTGACATCTCCCTGGAAATCCGGGATCAGGACTTCCACCCGGATGCCGGGACCAGCCTTTTTAATGGCCTGGATCACACGTGCAAAAAGGGATGCCCCGCCGTCGGGAAGATCGTCCCTTGTAACGGACGTGACAACCACATAGGTCAGTTTCAGTTTGAGTACGGTATCGGCCACCCTTTGGGGTTCATCCGGGTCAACCGGAGTCGGAGGGTTTGAGGTCACATTGCAGAACCGGCAGTTCCGGGTGCAATCGGATCCCAGGATCATGAACGTGGCGGTATTTTTTGAAAAGCATTCAAACATGTTGGGACAGGCTGCTTCCTGGCAAACAGTATGAAGGCCTGCTTCGGATAAAAGCCGGGTCACCCGCTGGTAATCCCCGCCTTTGGGCATGCTTTTTTTCAGCCACCTGGGCTTGCCTTGCCGGATGGCACCGGAACCGGAAGAACGGGTTTCCGTATGGCAGTTGCAAAGGGGATTCATGGGTTTGGTCTCCTTGTGTTAAAATCGAAAATTTCGCAGAAAAATGTGAAAAACAGAACTTTGATCCGTTCCATGGAAGCTTTCGGGTCAAAGGGGGGAGTGAGAGTCTCCTGTTCAAGGGAAGTCATGGATAAATTTTGGAGACCACAGGGATTGATCCAGGTAAAAGGGGTCAGGTCAGGACAGACATTCAGGGCCAGGCCATGGATACAAATCCCCTTTTTAATCGAGAGGCCCACACTGCCGATTTTCTTCTTCCCCACCCAGAGACCATGGTTCTGCGGATCCCTTCGGGCCTCGACACCGAATTGACGGGCCGTTCTCATCATGATTTCCTCAAGACCGTGGACAAAATCGGCCACCCCGATCCTGGCTCGCTCCAAGTTGATGATGGGATAGAGTACTGCCTGGCCCGGCCCGTGAAAGGTGATGTTTCCCCCCCTGGCGGTCTGGACAATATCAATCCCTTTTTCGGCCAGAAATCGTTCCGGCACCATAAGGTTTTCCCGTCCTCCTCTTTTGCCTAAGGTGTAAACCGCAGGGTGCTGGACGAAAAGGACCCGGCCGCCAAGGACCGGATTCTGGATCATCTCTTCCCGGGCAGTAGTCTGAAGATCAAGAACCTGAACATAATCCCGGATGCCAAGGTCCTCAAATGCAGCACATCTGTCATCCGCTGAAAGGGTGTGTCCGGTCATGGTCTGGTCTTTTCCCTGTTTGGGTTCCCTGGTAATGTTGATGGTTGATCAGCCCGATTTTTATGGAGCCCCGTCTTATTTGAAGGATAACGTAAATATTTACTTGATTAAATTTTTTGAAAATTACGCCGACATGAAGATAAAGTCAATTATTTTTAAAAAAGTTGTGTAAATATAAATTTATTTGAGTGAAATTGATGAAAAAATCTCATATATAGTTTTAATTTCGTCAATTTTCGGACGGAGGATCTGCAATATAAATAAAAAGCAGCGTACGGTCATTGCCTGCATGTTTTTCGGTACTGTTTCGGGGTCCTGGGCCTGCCACCGCGGCGGCTATGGGTATGCCCATGATTCGAACCATGCTTTTTGGTGGACAGATGCCATGACTGTGATCTATAAAAGGTGTGTTGATCTGATGATGGACTTTAGAATATATCCGTTGAACAAAAGCAGGGATGCCGCTCTTTTGAGAGATGACCGTTGACAAGATAAAACGCCAGTCTTTTATGATAGATACACAAAAAGAAAACCAGCAACTTATTGCCCTGGCAGTAAAATGCAAATTCATCACTGCAAATCTGGAACAGGCCATATTGTCTCGACTGATAGCAATTTATCAAAAAGATCCTGGGTATAGTGTCGTGACGATCTTCAAGGAAACGAAGATCCTGACACAGGAAAAAATCAATTACCTTCTTGCCTTAAAAAATCATCTGAAAATAAAAATGCTTGATAAACGATTCGGGGAAATTGGCGTCAGCAACCGGTTTATCACCCAAAAGCATGTGGAAAATGCGTTGAATGTCCAGGATATTTTTTTTCGGGAGAATCGGGAAAGCAAAAAAATCGGCGACATCCTTGTTGAAAAAAATGTGATGAGCCAGGCTAATAAAACTGCAATTCTCCTCACCCAGGATAGAATCCAGGATGATCTTCTTGAACAGGCGATCTATGACATTGCCTCTTCTGAAATGGACCGGGTGACGATAAATAAGCGCTTTGGGGCCATTGCAGTCAAATATAATTTCATATCCATTGCGCAATTGAATCAGGCTTTGAGGATTCAGAAAAAAGATGCTGAATCGGGGGGGGAAAAGCGGTATCTAGGTCAAATACTAAAAGAACTTTTTCAGTTGACTGAACAGAATGTTCACTTTATTTTGAAAATTCAACAACAGATTGAAAAAGACCGGTTATCTCTTGAAAAGGCCGTTACCCTTTACAAATCGGAAATCAGTTCAAGTAAGCGGTTCAATGAATTATTTGAATTCACGGTTTCCCAAGATAAAATGGAAGCATGGGTTCATCGTAAAAAAGAATCGTTTGAAAATATGGAGCTGGATCATTTCCATAATTGGTTAAAGCTAAACGGCATTCGATTTGGATTGACCAGTAACGAATTGATCAAAGTTTTTTTATCTGACTTTGAAATTGGATACAAATTAAAAATCGCCCAGGGAACTTTCCCCGAACCACCAATTGATGAAATTGTTCAATTCCATTTTGATATTAAATCGTCCACCGATACTGACATTAACGGACAAAGTTCACAAATCCAGGTTAAAAAAGGAGCTGTTTTAGCAAAAATCACCCCCCATAAGCAGGGAAAACCCGGTACTAATATAATGGGACAAACCATATTACCCATTGAACCCAGGATGCATCTTTTGATGTGTGGTAACGGCGTGGTAAAAAAGGGGGAGTATTTTCTTGCCGGCCAGGACGGCATCCCCGTGCTTTTCAAGCAAAGGACACTGTTTATTGAACCTTGCCGCCATAACCGGGAAACCAAGACATTGACAGGGCATCTTGGGGTCGATACCAAAGAAACCTATCGTGATGTTAACTTAAAGGTTGAAGGTAATATCGACGCTGGTGGTGCGGTCATTTGCCACGACTTGTCAATCACCGGAAATGTTCTGGGAAAGGTAGATGCCTCGGGAGATATCAATATCAAAGGAGATATCGGGGAAAATGAATCGGTTGTCGACAGGTCAAATTATCGCACAATTATCATGTCCGGCGGGAATCTGAACATATCAAAAAATATCACCCAAGCTAAGGTGGTCGCATCACGGAATGTTGTTGCTTTGAATTCCAATGTGTTTTCAAGTGAAATCCATGCCATGGAAACCATTATCTTAAATAATGTACATTCCAGCCCGGAATATCCGTCTGTCCTTGAAATCGGCCATATCCCAAATTTCAAGGTAGATGCTGTTAACCGTTTAATAGATAAAGAGATAGCTGTTTTAAGAACGCTTCAAGAACAGGACGAACTGGATAAGCTGGCATTGAAATTACAAAATCATTTCAATACTCAAAATGAATATTTGGAAAAAAAACAGATCCTCGCATATCTTCTTAATGTCTGCAATGCCGGTGAATTGAAACACATAGAATCCCTTGGACAAAAAATCCAATTATATGAACCTTCCAATGGAACCGGTCCGTCAGATAATGGTGGGGTGCTGTTAAATAATGAGTACGCGCTGGCCTATATGGACGAAGAAATAAAACAGGTCGAAGGGTTAAGTATTGACCAGCAGAGAAATTATCTATCCCGGCGACGGGTTGAGATTTCAGATATGTACCGGGCGGCTGCGAACAGGACAGAGCGGTATACGGCTGAATACCAGGTAAGAAAAAAATTTATTATGGAAAAAGTTTTTGAAAAGCAGCATGAAATCAGCCTGCAGAAACAAAAAATTGAAGCGCTGATGATTCAAAAGGATTTTCTTCTTCTCCATAAACAGCCCGCGGCCCTGTCCCCAGCCCCCATGATCCGTGTTAAAAATATGGTTGAGAAAAATACTGTTATCAAAGGGGCACATACGTCAATGGTAATCAAAAAATCCATCTACGGCGTCAGCATAAGAGAGATAAAAGATGTTATTACAGGAAATTACGATATCACCATAGATGGATACTACGATTGATTTTGCTCCAAAACTACAAACTGAACCCCCTCTATATACAATGCCCATGATTGAAGCCGGGAATCCTTGAATATGAAACAAGCTGATATTATAAAACAAATGTGCCGTGTCGAATTGACACAGGCCGATGTCAAGGCCATCTGCAAGTTCCGTTGAAATCCGGTCAATCCGGAACAATACCGGAAGACTGGATTCGTGAACTGCTGACGGATATCCGCCGCTTGGACGAGACGCCTCACGGAGACCGTCCGGCCTTGGCCATTGATCAAAACGGATTCCTCAGGATCAAGGGCTGTGTTTTCAGTCTGGACAATTTAACACAATGGCAGTACGAGCAGTGGAAACGAAAGCCGCAGGGGATAAGGAGATCCTTTCAGGGCTGCATCGGTTTTCCCGGTATGAACCGCCGGGAAATGTGTTGTCGGATATCAAGGAATGGTACGGGATTTACGGCCTGCTGGTCCTGAAAAAGGAATTTTCAGACCGGCTGCGGCTTCAGGTTTTTGACAAAGTCATTTTAAACCGCCTGGGCAAAAATAAAGACCTGGCTGGTTTGCTGACAGAACCCGCAGAGGACGGGTGGTTTGTGGAAACCGACCAGCGGGGGAATGTCAAACAGGCCCTGGTCACGGCCGGGTATCCTGTTAAAGATCTATGCGGATATACCACCGGTGATGCCCTGCCTGTCAGGCTCAGGGATGTGGACACATCAGGAAACGAATTTGCACTGCGGGATTACCAGGAAGAAGCCGTGGATGTTTTCCACCAGGGCGGCCGGTCTTCCGGTGGTAACGGCATCATTTATCGGGCTGGGGGGCATCTCAAGGATATCCGGGCATACCCTGCGGGTTCTGGTCGTGTCCAAGGGAACTGACGAACAGGCGTTTGCGTTAAACCGCCCGTTGTTTCTGGTGGAGCAGGGATATAAATACGATAACCGGTATTTTGAACCAGTGGTGTCCGGTTAGTTTTTTGCATAGGCTCGTTGTTCTTTGATATTTTTTTCATCCGGTTCTGCTTGATGGTTTCCGAACAATTCGTTCAGGATAGTAATCCTCAACTCTCTGATTCTTTTGAT
>NZ_JBFXHE010000278.1:0-5980 GCF_050177295.1 Desulfobacter sp. | reverse complement strand
CTCATGAATCGACCTTCACCGGGGTGTTAAACCCGGGAGGCTTTATGGCAAGCACCGAACACTCAAGCTGGTCGAGAATAGCCTCTGCGGTATTGCCGATGATCAATCCTGAGATGCCGGTACGGGCGACCGTACCCATGACGACCAGATCCGCCCCTAACCCCTCCGCCAGAGGAGCGATCACATTTTTCGCCGGTCCTTCGGGCAGATGGAAGCCGGGCGAGAGATAGTCGTATGCCTCCTTGCTGATCCAACCCCGAAGTTGTTCGGCCAGCCGGTAAAGTTGCTTCCTGTGGCGCTCATGCTCTCCTGTAACGTAATTGGTCACGCCTTCCGGGGACACGCCGCCCCTTGATACTAACATTTTCTCAGCAAGACCTTCCCAGGCATGGGCGATGTGCAGAGAGACAGAGTCTGAAAGGGCCAGTGACGCGGCCAGTTCCAAAATCTTGCGGTTAAGATCCTTCTCTGAAGGACTGGGAGCCATCAGATCGAAATCGACGGCCGCCAGGATGCAGCCGTAGTTCGTTTTCTCAGACGGTTTCATGAGCCAAACCGGGCAGGGACACTTACGGAGGAGATGCAGGTCGTCGCTGCCGAAAAGCCTGTGCGTCCAACTCGGATTCTCCGCAGGTTTGATCAGAAGATCATACCCATTTTTCAGCACGGCCCGAATCGCCTCAAGGTACGTTTTCCCAACCAATACATTCAACCGAACTTGCAGACGTTCACTGAAGGGTTGGACCATCGATTCCAGCGCCTTGCGATGATCTGATTCCACGGCGGCTCTCAGATCTTCGGATACTGGCCCTCCCGGCGGCAGGCCGATACCGGCCGTGACGACCTGGGTCGGGATGACATCAACAATTGTCAGGTCCGCCTCATTGTTTACCGCCAGCGAGACAGCACGCGCAATCGTCGATGCCTGGTCCACGGCCGGTTCGTTTAGGTAAAGGATGTTTTTGAAACGCTTCATGGATCACCTCGTGTGTCACATTTGAGCCGCTATAAAGGGGCCAGGTTCTTGAGTTCTTGGATAGTGCTCGATTTACCGATGACGATCAGACAATCCCCCCCGAGCAAGCTCTCCGCAGGGTTGATCGTCGTAATTTGATCCTGGCCTCTGCGTATGCCGACCAGGGTCGCACCGAACTTTTGCCGAAAATGAAGCTCCGCCAAAGATTTGCCTGAAAGGTCCGAATTCTCCGACACCTTGATTTCGGCGATGTCAAAGCGGTCTGCGCCTTCTGCGTCTCTTTGCGCTGCAACCTGATTCAGCATGGTTTCAGCCTCCTTCAAGCCAGCCGGATGTCCCATAAGGAGTAGCCGGTCGGCCGGAAAAATCCTGAAATCCGGCTTCGGCTCATAAAAGGTACGCCCCCCTCGGCTGACAGCCAGAACAGATATACCCGATGCCGATAACGGGAGTTCTCTTATAGTTTGTCCGGCGGCCGAAGCATCCGAACGAATACGCAACTCAAGAAACGAGACAGGCCAATCAACGCTTTCCGGAAGGAAATCCATCGCATAAGTCAAGGCATCGGCCGCTTGTTCGGTAGCATCCTTAAAAGGCCGAAATACCAAATTAGCACCAGCTTTTTCGAACTCAGCAGCTTCCTGGCCGTTTGACGCCGTCAAGGCAATCTTTCCAGTATAATCGTCCTTCTTGAGATTATGGATTAGTGCCAAATTCATCTCTTTGGAACGAACGGTGCTAATAACCCATAGCGCCTTTTTCAACGGCAAGTGCTCATGCATCTCCGGGTCCGCCATATCCCCGTAAAGAACAGGCACCCCTTTCTTGCGCCACTTATCTAAATTGCCGGGATCGAAGTCGATCCCCACTATGGCATTTTTTCGCCGGAGAAGGTGTTCCATCAGCCCGCTGCCATAATTACCCAATCCCACTAAAATGACGTCGACTGCTCCGGTTTTCGCAAAGGTGTCTATGTCCGCCTCCCGGTAGGGATTGCGCTTTTCAAAAAATTTCAAGGGGGAGGATAGGACACTATAAAGCCGGTAGGAATAGAGGATCATGTAGGTGGACAGGAATATGGTCATCACCCCCACAAGAGTGATCAGCCCCATCGTTTCTTCGGTAATGTGACCGATACTCAGCCCCAAGGCCGCTACAATAAGCGAAAACTCGCTGATCTGGGCCACCGTGAGACCGGCAAGAAAAGCGGTGCGACGGCGATATCCCATGACTCCCATGATGATCAGTACAATGAGCGGGTTGCCGACGAGCACAAATAGGGAAAAAACCAGCGATGCGCCCAATTGCGAGCCCACCATTGACCAATCCAATCGTGCGCCAAGATCGATGAAAAAAAACAGCAGGAGAAAATCCCGAAGGCCTGTGAGTCGTGCACCAATCGAATCCCTGAAGGCAGTGGAGGCAAGTGAGACACCGGCCAGAAATGCGCCGACCTCCTTGCTGAATCCCAACAACTCACTGCCCGCTCCGAGAAGGACCGCCCATGCGATTGCGAATAGAGTCAACAGTTCCAGCGAATGCGCCAGACGCTGGGTCAGGGGCGGGATGAGATATTTCATCAGCAGGGCAACCGCACCCAACAGTCCCAACCCCTTTGCGCCGATCATCAGGAACGAGACATATCCCAAATCCTCTCCGGTAACAGATGACCCTAATGTCGTTAGGCCGACCAGAGCCAAAATGGCGGCGATATCCTGAACAATCAGAAATCCGAGAGCAATCTGCCCATGAAGAGAGTCGATTTCTTTTTTGTCGGATAGGAGCTTTACGATGATGATCGTACTTGAAAAAGTAAGGGCAACCGAAACGTAAGCCGCACTGAGATATGACATGTCCATGGCAAGGGCAATGACAAACGCGATAATCGATGTAAACACGATCTGCCCGAGGCCAGTCGCCAAGGCAACCGGACCGATAGTTCGAATCAGGTTCAGATCGAGTTTAAGCCCAACGATAAATAACAGAAGGGCTATGCCGATATGGGCCAGAAGCTCAATTTGCTCGTAGCTGTGTATGATCCCAAGAAACGACGGGCCGACCAGAATGCCCGTTGCCAGAAACATGATGATTAAGGGCTGTCGTAATTTCTGCCCGATAATTCCGGTCAGCGTAGCCAAGCTCAGTATTGCTGCTATTTCCACGAAGGAATTTGTTTCCGTCATTCGATCTATCTCCTTCATTCAAAACACGGTCGGTCATATCCGAACGACTTGGATTAATCCGCGGAATTATTATTAATCCGTTTAATCCGGGGTTTTTAATCCGGGGACATCTTTTAATCCGGGGACATAATCCGGGGACATCTTACATATTTTTCTTCGACCTGGCTTCTTTGGCCTGAGTCGTCTCTCTAAAATAGTCTCCAATTGCTTTACAAAAGCCGTTTTTCCCAACGGTCGGCCATTACGTTCATGCTTTCTGAACAATTCGATTTCAGATTCCTTAATATCCGAAGATAAAAAATCACCCCATGATGTCTTGACAATCTCAAGCAAGGGTCTTGTTTTGACAAGAACGTCATCCTTTTCATTCATATGCGCGCCGGCGCTACTCCATTTCCAATCCTCAGGACGTTTTACAAGACCGGCACGGACCGGGTTATACTCGATATACCGCGTGCATGCCAGCAAGTAACTTTCTTCCATGATAAATGATGCAAACCGCCCCTGCCATAAATGACCGCGCCAACCTTCCCTGAAATTGATCATTCTCGTATATCGCCGGTGTGCTTCCCCGACGGCCAGATTTAATCCATCCTTGGTTTCAGGAACTGCAATCAGGTGAATATGATTGGGCATCAGGCAATAGGCCCATATTTCGACCTTATAGTTCAAACACCATTCCGCCATCAAAGCCAGATAGGCTTTAAAGTCCTGATCGCTGAAAAATGTCTGCTGCCTTCTATTCCCCCTTTGTGTAATGTGATGGGGAAAACCCGGCGCCACTGCCCTTGCCATTCGTGCCATGAAGGGATTTAAACAAACATTCTAATTTTTGTCAACAAATAAGTAAGATGTCCCTATATTTTCTATATTTTAAAGATGTCCCTATATTTTAAATGTGTGGGCAGTCCAAGATTCGGATTCACGCCAAGAGCATGAAACGGTTCAAGGATAAAGTCCGGGAATTAACCAGCCGCAAGCGGGGTAAAAGCCTGTGCCAGGTCATTCAGGAATTGAACCAATATTTTCGGGGATGGTGGAATTATTTCCGGCTTACAGAGGCCCAATCCTTCCTCAAAGGTCTCAAAATCTGGATAATGCGAAGGCTTGTCTGGAAACAATGGAAAAATCCTAAAACCAGGGTTCGGAACCTTGAGAAACTTGGTATTGCTCACCATGATGCCATGCTTTGCGGCAATGCCCGGAAAAAGTACTGGCACATGAGCAAAATCAAATGGGTGGCCATTGCCATGCCTGAGAGATATTTTATCGAAAAAGGATTATATCTGCCCGGGAACTGATTCTTAAAATCAGCCGAACCGCCCTGGTACGCGATCACGTACGCCGGGTGGTGTGGGAGGGCTCCTCAGTGATGGGTAGTCCTATCCCGATTATCCTTTATCTTTCCATGGATTCACTATTGTAACATTCGTTGCGGCAAAGTCTTTTTCATTTCTTGTTACGACAATTAAATTGTGTATTTGAGCTACTGCTGCTATCAAACTGTCAACAGATGCAACAGGTGTACCATTATTCTCTGCTTTTCCCTGAATACTCCCCCAACTTTCTGCAACGGCCAAATCAACGGGATAGATTCTTGCTTCGTAATTTTCCAATAATGTATTAAGCCAGTTTGTAAGCCGATATTTCTTTTTTGAGTCAGGAAGTTTGGTAAGACCTTTTCGTATTTCCCCGATGGTTATGACAGATAAAAAAAGCATCTCATCAGGAGTGTTATTTATCCAATTTATGACCTTTCCGTTTGGAGTTGCCTTGACTAATTCTGATATCACACAAGTATCTAATAAATAATTCAAAATTCAACATCCCTCGGATAATCTTTTTGTCTTTCAAATTCAAAGCCATCATCCATTTTGGGGCAATTTAAAAGAAAGTCTTTCAAGGTCGGTTTTTGGGTAGTTATTTTTTGATATTCTTTAACCGATAAGATAACTACAGCGTCCTTGCCCCTACGCGTTACATACTGTGGCCCCATTTTCAAAGCATTTTCAACAACCTGACTGAATTTTGCTTTAGCATCTTGTAATTTCCATGATGTATTCATGAAACCTCCTGTTGATTGTTTTTTTTGACAATAGTCAGTCTAGTCCATTTGTAATACTAAGTCAATTCTTTTCTTTGGTTATTGCCGGACATTTTTTTAGGAGGATAACAGATGGCATTCAGGACTGGCAGTTCAGGCAGATTGTGGATGCTATACAGAATCTGTTTGCTATGCTTGGCGTAACCTGGTTGCCGGAGGTGGACTGGAAATTCTGGATGGATTCAGCCGATTCCCTCACAGAATGCCATCCCACGGTTGCTGCCGGGATTTCGGCCAGAAAAAACATTGATCACCTGTCAAATATAAAGCATTCAAAACTTGCCGACGTCCGAAAACGTCATACAGAGATTCTGACGCAGCTGCTGGTGGCGCTGCGGACAAGGAATTATTCCATAAGAACCGAACAGTCTTATGAATCATGGGTGACGCGTTTTATCTCCTTTTGCGGCAACCGGGAACCGGAAACGCTTGGCAGCGGTGAGGTTGTCAGTTTCCTGCAACACCTGGCCGTTCAGCGAAATGTTGCGGAAAGCACCCAGAACCAGGCGTTGAATGCCTTGGTCTTCTTTTATGACAAGGTGCTGAAACAGCCCCTGGGTGATATTGGTGATTTTGTACGCGCTAAACGCCCCAGGCGTCTGCCCGTGGTGTTAACCCGGAGCGAGGTTGCCAAAATTCTTGGGCAGATGGCCGGCACGCAAAAGCTGATGGCTTCCCTGCTTTATGGTACGGGTATGCGGTTGATGGATTGTGTCA
>NZ_JBFXHE010000277.1:0-5986 GCF_050177295.1 Desulfobacter sp. | reverse complement strand
CTGTCAGGCAGGGATTTCGGCGGAAGCCTGGACCATGTGACCGTATATAACCTGAAGCAGCCGTTTAACCCGTCCGAGCCCTCCGTCAAATGGGATGGGGAGTGGCATATTACCCTGGAGGTGTTCCGGGACCTGGGCCTGGCGTTTTGCGTGGTCATGGTGCTTATATATATGCTCATGGTGGGCTGGTTTAAAAGCTATGCCACGCCGCTGGTGGTGATGGCGGCCATTCCGTTTTCTTTGATCGGCATCCTGCCCGCGCACTGGGCCCTGGGGGCGTTTTTTACCGCCACCTCAATGATTGGGTTTATGGCAGATGCAGGGATTGTGGTGAGAAACTCCATTATTCTGGTGGATTTTATCGAACTGCGCCGAAGCCATGGCCTGCCCCTGGCAGAGGCTGTGGTGGAAGCGGGTGCCATCCGGTTCCGGCCCATGCTGCTGACGGCCCTGGCGGTTGTTGTGGGCGCTTCGGTGATCCTGGCAGACCCGATTTTCCAGGGCCTGGCCATTTCACTGATGTTTGGTGAGATTGCCTCCCTGCTGATTTTCAGAATGGCGGTGCCGGTTCTGTATTACATGGCCCAGAAGAAAACCCCGGGTAACGCGGATATCTCTTGACGTCTTCTTCTTCAGTTTTCAGAAGGATTTCTTCATTTTCATTGTTGTTTCGATTAAACCGGGGATACGATCTTTGCAAATGGAAAAGACTACTTCGGCGTTCAAGTCAAAGTAATGATGGCTTATAATATCACGCATTCCTTTGGCACCTTTCCAGTCTACTTCGGGAAATCTTACAAGAAATTTGCCGTCTGTTACCTTGTCAAGATTCTTCAGACTCTCACCGATGGCGATTAACATCATGCAAATCGCATCAAGCTTATCAATTCCTGCATCGGAAATAAGAAAATCATCGGGCTCAAAGATATCTCTGGATCGTCTCTCAATACGGTGTGCGGCCGTTAGAATTTGGCTGAGTATTTCATCTACAAGTTCCGTATCAAACATAAACAGCCTCTGAATCAATACGCTTTTTTAAAAACGCATTCATTTTGTCACGATAATGGACAATATCAACTTTTGTCTGGTAATCGTCCTCAAGTTCTTCTTTAATATGAACCATGTAAAAAAGATCAGGTTTGACCATCTTCACCACAACATCCACATCACTTCCAGGTCCGTTCTTTCCCTTTGCAAAAGAACCAAAAACACCTATGGCACTGATCCCGAATTTTTTTTCAAATATTGATTTTCGTTCCTTGAGTACGTTGAGTACTTCATCAAGGCTCAGATTTCTTTTCCTCATATTTGCCCCCTTGATACCCATCAATTAGATGGGGTCTTCCGGTTTGTGCAATTGGTCATTATCCAGGACAAAAAAATTAAAACCGCCGCACTAATAATTTGTATTGTACCATTTTTTTAAATATCCACAACTACTGTGGTTTGTTCCTCATTTTTTTTAAAAACAAAGCAATTATCTGGCACATAAATTGTATATTCTATTTTTAATTAAGCCTGTTTTGTTTGAAGCCGGCTTAAACAGCGCTTGACCATCACCCTATAACAAGGAGAGAATCATGACTGAAAAGAAAACAAAAAACCACAGAATCAAAGGCATCTGCCCGCAGTGCGGATGCAGCCATTTATCAACAATGACCGAAGAAGAGATCAAAGAGAAATATCCTGATCTTGAAAATGCCACAATGGAATGTTCAGAGTGTCTGGCTTCCATGGAATTAGGCTTTGAAGAAATTGATTAATAAGGGCTTTGACTCTATATGAATGCAGCCTGATACAAATCTGTCCCGGCATTGCCGGGCTGGTCCGAATTCGTCTGGACCGGGAAAGAAGCCGTTATACGGCAGCCTTTTTCCGGTTCAGATGCCACGGAAAAATCGCCCTGTTCCGTGGCGCACCGGACCTGCATAGCGGTCAGGCCCCGGCCTTTTTTGACCTTGGATAACTCAAATCCCTTGCCGTCATCCTTGATGGTCAGGCAGACAATATTGCCATCGCCGTTGATCCGGATGGAAATCCGATCCGGTTTCCCGTGGCTCAGGGCATTATTGGCAGCTTCCTGGACAATTCTGAAAACCGGTATATGGAGTCTTTTGGGAATACCGTGATCATTGGCCGGCACATCAAGCCGGATGTCCGTATTCTTGCCGATTTCGTCACAAAACCATTCCAGGGTGGTGGCAAGGCCGAACTCTTCCAGCATGACCGGCTGCATTTTTTTCAGTATTTGTTTGATTTCTGATTGTATCTGATCCAGGTAAAAGGAAATTTTTCCAATGATATGATTGTCGGTATTTTCATTTTTAAGTACAGCCAGATGAAGCTGGATACCGGTCACAATCTGGCTGATCTCTTCATTGAGCTGGCGTCCCACCCATGCCTGTTCCCTGTCCGTGATATCAAATACAGTCTTCCGGGTTTGGGTCAGGCTTTCCAGCCGGTCCAGCATGGCATTGAACGATATCAAAAGCGCATCCATTTCATGGCCGTTGTCTTTTACCGCCACCCGGTGGGCCAGGTTGCCCTGCCTGACAACGGCAGTGGAATGCAGGAGCTTGCGCACCGGTGTCATGATGCCGGACCAGAGCGTCAGGGTCCAGAAAACCAGCAAAATGCACCAGGAGGCAATGCTGGCGATTAAAAAAGTACTCTGTTTTCCCCGGACGTTCCGGACATGGGCGTAGCTTTCAACCCAAAGCTCCTGGGTGAGGGAGGACATTGAATGAAGATACATGGTCAGGTTCTGGACCCGGAACTGTATTGCCCGGTTAAAGCTGTCCCGGCTGCCCAGGGAGAATACATCTTCAAAGGTCTGCATATACCCCTTTAGAATCAGGTTCAACTGCACCATTTCAACACGCATCTTATCCACCACAGTGTCGCCCTGGGGAAATCTTGAGGCAAGGGTTGCCAGCGCATCCATTTTCCACTGCCACTGCAGGCGGGTACGCGGGATACCGGCCCGGTTGACATCGGCAGCCAACCGGTTCAGCTGAAACACCTCATTCACGATTAAGGTAATGGTTTTATTTGCAGACAGGGCGTTGTCTATTTCACCTTCCGTATAGACAAGACCGATTCCCGTGATGATGAGAACAAGAATGACACTTGCCGCCAAAGCGGTCAGATTTGTTTTTAATTTCATGATTTCTTTTCACCGAGGCACTCGAATTTTTGAAAACTATCGAAACGTTAAGATAAATCGGAGTGGATTGTCCCATGACCTTTACTCCTTTTTGAATTCAGAACTTAGATGATGATATTGATGGATTAAATTCAAAAAGGAGCAAAGTCAAGATAAAAATATAAATACCTGCATTTTTGGGGAATGCCCGATCCCGGCACGTCCCCGTAACATCCTGTTATAGCGACAACGGACGGATAATGGTCACCCTTTTGGGATCTATCTCTTCCAGAAGAGAATAGTCAACCATTTCAAGATAATTCCTCGGGGTTTTACGCTCGACAATATTGTTGTCCAGTGCCCATTGCTCAATACCTTCCAGGTCGGTAAAAATCGACTGGTCCAGGCTCAGGTAATAATTCATTTCATGCCGGACGGTCTGGGCCATGTCCTTGACATCATATTTCTTGACTTTTGCCAGGATTTCAATACTTTCATCCATATGGGTCTTGATGAATTCTTCACCTTTAAGAATGGCCCGCAACACCCCTTTGGCCTGTTCACGGTGCTGTGCCACCCATGCCCTATGCACCACCAACTGTTGGGCCTTCCTGTGAATGGCCGGGTTCTGAAAAATCACATAATCCTCCCCAAGGATCTTTTTGGTTTCCGCAATGGGTACGCCATGCAGCATTGTGGCATCGGCCAGTCCGCGTTCAATGATGCCTGGAATCTCTTTTTTGCCCGCAAACACCAGTTCAACATCATCTATGGTCAATCCGTTGAACAACAGAAACTTCTCAAGGTAAAAATGGGCAAAACTGCCCTGGGGCACAGCGATCTTCTTGCCTTTCAGGTCCGAAACCCTGTCGATGCCCGCACTTTTTCTGGCAAGTAGTTTCAACTGGTTGTCAGTATAGGAAAGTGTCCCGATAATCACATGGTGAGACGGGTCAAGATTCGACCGGGCAATAAAGAAGCTGTTGTTACACATTACATCGGCCTTTCCCTGCACATAGGCCTGGAATATCTGTTTATCCCCAGTCATGGATAATGTTGTTGTTTTGATCCCCTGTTCCTTGAAAAACCCTTTTTCCTGGGCAATCTCCACCGGTCCGGTCATTGCGCCCCAACCCGTTGCAATGGTTAAAGGAGGCCCCCCCGCCATGGCGGGTTGGAAATAAAACGAAACTACGGCAAAAAGAAATACGGAAATAAACGTTTTCATGATCCTTCCTCTCGTCTGAATTTAAATGATAATGGCCTCACCTAAATTCAAAAAACAGATAATGTCAAGAAAATATATGGTATCTACCCGTTTTTTTCGATAAATAGTAACGCCTTAGGGTGATTCAGATTTCAATCCGGGAGCCGGTGGCAAACACGTTGATGGGGCGCCCCATTTTACGGGACATGTAGGCCGGGGCCTCAGGTCCTGTGCAGTGGCCGGTATAATACGTTGTGCCGCCATAGGATGACAGTTCATTGGCCAGAATATCCAGGCGGCTGTCCGGTTCAGTGATCCGGGTTATGCGGTTATAGAGGTGGAATCCGCCGATCACATGGTCAATATGATCAAGGCCTGTACGGGTAAGGACCGTATCAATCATATTCCCCATGCCCGAGTGGGCGCATCCGGTGAACAGGACCGAGGTGCCGTTTTCCGCGATCAGCAGTGCCAGTTCGTGGGAAAATTCATCTTCAGTCAGTTGGCCGTTTTCCTGCTGTCTCAAAAGATCTGAATTGCCCTGGGGGATAAACCCCTTTTTTAAAAAGCCTGCGATAAGGGTTAACTCCCCGGACAAGGCCAGATCCGAACCAATAAACCGGCAGCGGCTTTTGTCAATGGCATCGGTGTCAAGGCCGATATATCGGGGATCATGACCCTGGTACCGGGCATAGAACCTGCCTTCAATGGCCCCCCGGGTCATGATGAGTTGAGCTTTGGAATTGATTTTTTGAAACTGCGGGATACCGCCGCCATGGTCATAGTGCCCGTGGGACAGCACTGCCATGTCCGTTTTTGCCAGGTCCACACCCAAATGTTTTGCATTGTCCGCAAATTTGTTGTCCGGTCCCATATCAAAAAGAATGGACCGGGTCCGGGTGCGGATAAAAAAACTTAAACCGTGGGCCGGTGCAAGTTGCGGGGCCGTGGTGTTGTTTTCAAGCAGGCAGGTGATCTCCATGGCATATTGCTCCTGTGTTTTTTCAAGTCCCTTAAAGGGCGATTTCCTCCAGAACCCGGTCCCTGATATGGGCACACACCTTGGTCAGGAACGCTTTGTGGGTGACTCCCATCTTGACCTTGCCGTCCAGGGTGCGCACGGACAATACCTTGTCTTCCTTTTCCTTGTCCCCAATGGTGATGATTAAAGGAATATAGTCCAGCTGGGCTTCCCTGATTTTCTTTTTAAGGGTCTCGCTTCTGTCATCCACGTCGCAGCGGATGTCATGGACCTCCAGCAGATTCCGGATCTCTTTGGCATAGGGGGCCAGTTCCTGGTTGATGGGCAGGACCACGGCCTGGACCGGTGCCAGCCACAGGGGGAAGCGCCCGGCAAAATGCTCCACAAGGATACCGAAGAACCGTTCCATGGAACCGTAGATTACCCGGTGGATCATGATGGGGCGGTGCTTTTCATTGTCCGCGCCCTTGTAGGCCAGGTCAAAACGTTCCGGCAGGGCCATGTCCAGCTGAATCGTGCCGCACTGCCAGGTTCTGCCCAAGGCGTCCTTGATATGGATGTCGATCTTGGGTCCGTAAAATGCACCATCCCCTTCATTGATCATGAATTCCCTGCCATAGGCGTCCATGGCGTTGCGAAGGCCGCTGGTGGC
>NZ_JBFXHE010000276.1:0-6033 GCF_050177295.1 Desulfobacter sp. | reverse complement strand
TTAAAAAAGAATAACAGGTTGATATTATTGCATTTTAAAAATTATACCAAGATAATTTGGAATTTATTGAAAGCACGGTAATATTCAGTAATATCAATTTATTAGAAAAAACTTGATAGTCGAGTATCAATTGTTTTAACTCATCTTCATTGTGGAAAGCCGGATCAATACCAATCTGCCTGATGCTGTTTTTCGCGCATATATCGGCGATGCTCAACAGGCTGGCGCCCTGCCAGACGCCTATTTCCACCATAAGACCGTCATACAGATCCGCTGCGGTATTCCTGTACCATTGGATATCCGGTTCGGAAAACCAGCCGTAAATTTTTTTTCCATTGTACCGGTTGTTCACCGGCGCACGGAATGTTGAATAATCATACGCTATGTCTGTATTATCTATTTCAGTGTTTTTTATCTTAGCATCTTTGGTCATCTGTTTTCTCCTTACATAGTTGGACGGGAACTTTCAACAGGGAGTGATTTCATCCAGGTCAAAGTACCCATTGTATTGTTTCATGTATACGGCGGCCCGGTGTCCGAACAGGACAACAGCCTGGCTGTTGGTTTCCAATACCTCATCCTTGATGATGGCGGATCTTACCCTGGTGCCCACCGGGTGGTCCTGGTTCCATTGCCGCACCTTTTCATCAGCGGTTAACAAAGGCGCGGTCCGGTTGGTTGTGGCGGTTTGGGCCGGGGGCGTCTCCTTGCGGATTTTGTCCACCATCTGGGTGAGCACCCTGCCATGGCCGATCTCTTCAAATGCCATCTCCCCCAGACCCATTAAATACTGGATGCTTTCCGACCATTTTACGCAGCCTGTGAGCTGATTTGATAAATTGGCCGCGATATCACTGTCCTGGTAGGGCCTGGCCGTGAAGTTGGCGATAACGGGGATGCGGCATCCTGAAAAATTTACCTTGGCCAATGCCCCATCGAATTCCTCTTTTGCCGGCTGCATGTGCCTGGAATGGAACGCACCGCTGGTATTCAACCGGTGAAAGCGGACCTTGCCGTAATTAAAAAGGCTTTGCGCTCTTTGGATCTCATCCTCGGGACCTGATATCACGATTTGGGATGGGGTATTGAAATTGGCCAGGTCTATCTGGGTGAATCCGTTTTCCGTTAATATGGTTTCGATATCTTCCTTGCCGGCATTCAGGATGGCGGCCATGCCGCCCCCGGAGGCCCGGCCCATGCACTCCCCGCGTTTGCGGACCAGTGTCAGGCCGGTCTCGAAATCAAAGCATTCCGCCGCCAGCAGGGCATTGAATTCACCCAGGCTGTGACCCGCCACATAGTCGGGTTTTTGGCCGGATTCGTCGATTTTTTTAAAATAGGACAGGGCATTGACCACATATAAGGCCGGTTGGGTGAATTGGGTTTGGTTCAATTCCCTTTGGGGATCTTCCAGGCACAGTTCCCTGATCGAATAACCCAGGATCTCGTCGGCCTTCCGGACCCATTCCCGGTATTCGTCGAACAGGGAGCCGCCCATTCCCCGGGCTTGGGAGCCCTGCCCCGGAAAAAGAAAAGTCTTCATCTGTATCTCCTCATCATTCCATTTTTTGATCATCATTTTGATCATTTTCGTTCAAAGGTTTTGCCGGACTTACCAGCCGCGGGGTGTTCTGTTGGATGTTTTGGGGGGCAGGCTGGGCCTGGGCGGATTCCGGCGGCTCTTCTTTTCTTGTGTAGAACAAGTCGGATGCGCCCAGGAATCCGAATCCGCTGTTGATTAACAGGGAGGTCATGATCTTGAAATTTAATATAAAGGCACCGGCAAAGTTCAGCATCCCGGGAATCAGGCACAGGGCCAGGCTTCTTCTCAGATTAATATCCAGCCGTTTGGACAGCTCAACAGTATCTACCAGGTGATTGAGGGTGCCATCCATAAAAACGATGTCCGCCATGTCCTGGGCAATGGCGTTGGCCCCTGAAACGGATATGGACACATTGGCTTTTTTCAGGGCAATACTGTCGTTGATCCCGTCACCGATAAAACAGACCGTTCGTCCTTCGGCCTGGAGGTCTTTCACGATTTGGGCCTTGTCTTCAGGAAGGATATTGTAATAGCAGGTATCCATACCCAGTTCGTCGGCCAGTTTCCGGGTGGGGGATTGATGGTCCCCGGAAACGATACCCAGTTGATTGACGCCCAGGGCCCGTAACCGGGAAATCATCTCCCGGGTTCCCGGCCGGATTTGGGGCTGCAGCTCAATAAAGCCGCCGACATAGCGGTCCACGCCTACCAAAACAAAAATATTGCCGGAAACAAGGGCGGTTTCCTGTTGTCTGAGAACCACCTTGGGAACCTTGATCCCTTCCTGTTCAAGGTAGCGGTCCGAGCCCACCCGTATCCGTTTGCCTTCCAGTTGGACCGAGATCCCATACCCCATGTGATACTGGGAATCCTCGATATCCGGGAGGCAAATTCCCCTTTGCCTGGCTTTTTCCAGGATGGCCCTGGCAATGGGGTGAGTCTGCTTGCACTCCGCTGCCGCGGCATAGGCCAGGATTTTGTCTTCCGTGTGTCTGCCCCGGGGGGTCACGCTTTTGACCTCGGGCTGCCCCGTGGTAAGGGTGCCGGTTTTATCAAAGAGCATGGTATCAATGAGGCACAATTGTTCCAATGCCCGCCCGTCCTTGACCAGGATACCGTCCATGGATGCCTCGCTGATGTGCCTTAACGTGGTCAGGGGGGCATATAGCTTGATGCGGACACCGATGTGGCTGTTGATAAACACCGCCGTTGACGCCGGACCAATAAAGGGCAGGGCCGCCAGGGAGGAAACCAGCATGGGGAAGGTCATCTGCTCGGCCCATTTTTCTCCCATGAGCTGGACACCTGATTTATGGCTGACGGACTTGAGCAGGGTATCGGCGATCTGGGCCGAGGTGGTTTCATCGCCGGATGTATTGACCTGGATCACTATCTTTCCGGCCATGACAATGGTATTGGCGAAAACACAATCCCCTTGTTTTTTTTCCGCCGGTTGAGCCTCACCGGTCAGGGCCTGCTGGTCAATTTGGGCGGCGCCTTCCCGGATGATCCCGTCAACGGGAATTACGCCGCCGCTGTTGACGATGAGAAGATCATCCGCTTTGACCTCTTCCAGGGGGATTTCGATTTCCACTTCACCGTACCGCACCCAGACGGTTTTAGGCAGCTCCTTGAACAGGTGCCGGACGATTTGGGCGGAGTCGTTTTTTGCCTTTTTCACAATGAATTTTCCCGTGTGAATCAGGTAAAGGCCAAAAGCAGCGGTAAAATAATTTCGGGTGCAAAATGTCAGGGCATCGGCGGTGAAAAACAGCACGTCCACATTGACCTTTCTGTCACGCAGCAGAGATTTTTCAACGTTTTTCATATAGGGAACGACACTGTAAAGATAGGTGGCCACCCCCAGGAACAGGCCGCCGGGAATGAAACGCCTGGCGGCAAACAGTCCCATGGCTGCGGCGCTGGTCTTCACATAGCGGAGTTGACATTTTTCATCGGTCTGGTCGGCCACGGCGCCTCTCAGGGGTTCTGCGGTTGTCCCTTTTTCAGCGTCGTCTTCCTCAATGCGTTGGGGCGGAGGCAGCTCCTCGGTCAGGACCTCGCATATTTTGGTGCCGATATATGTGAGGGCCAACAGTTCCAGTCCGAAAAACATAGTGTATTCTCCCGTTTATTTTACCGGCTTGTCCAGGCTGGCTGTATTGTCGGTGCACCATTGATCGTTTTCCATGGGCAGTATGCCCCAGGCGCTTCCTTTATCTAAGTTAAGATCGTTTAACCGGACAGAGTAAAGATTATGGTTCAAACGGGTGGAATAGTACAGAATTTTATCACTATGGTCCCGGACGACCTGCCATAAGGTCGGGTTATAGGTGGTTCGGGGTTCCTCAGGTTTTCCATCCGGGTTGTAAAGGGTCAAAACCTCTTGTTCGCACACGGCGATTCTGCCCAGGATCTGTAATGCGTATTGAACCCCTGTCCGGTTGTCGTAGGTCCGGGGAACGAATTCTTTCAGGACAGCGGTCCGGACGAAGCGGGAGGGCGATGTACTGTCTCCGGGCAGGCCAAAGGTGCCGTCGGATAACACTTCGAATTGAAACCCGTTTCCCTGCTGGATATGATACACCCCTGATTCGTCTTCGCTGAGTTGGATATAGCGGTCGCGGTTGTTGTCCTTGTTTGTCATGGACTTGTAATGATAGTAATACTGGGTGGCATGCATGTCAAAGGTGGGGCCGTTGGTCAAAACGCCAATGGTATTATTGTAATATACTTTATTTCCCCTGGTGAACTCCAGGACCAGGCTGTCGCCGTTGGCGTCATGGACGCAAAGATGGTTGGCCAGAAGATTTTCCCATATCTCCGGGGCCCATACCGTGAGTTTGTCCAGCTTCTCCCGGACTTGCGCCACCGTGGCGCAGGTCCCCAGGACATATCCGGCGATATGAGCGATCTCAAGGCATTCGGCCTCTTCACCCGGTTCTTCGTATTCCGAGTAGGCAAGCCAGAGTACGGCGGCGGAAAGCCCGGCCGTGTTCAGTCCGTCGTTATACGTCAGTTTTGTGGGGTCTGCGTCCATATCCTTTTCAAAGGTCGTGGCGGCGGGGTGGAGCCAGGTCCCTACAAAGCCGTACGTGTTGACCCATTTGTGGCCTGTGGCCAGGGAATGTTTGTGGGTGGGGGCAAGGGATTCAAAGTTCATTCCGGCCGGGACTTTGACCAGGTCGGTGACGTTTGGCGATGCGGCGCAATTCCCGTAATCCATGGTCCTGGCGGAAATTTTTGCCTGGGTCGCATCTTCTAACGGCAGAATAAAGTCGGTACACATTGGGTTCTCCTTATGGTGTCAAGGTTGGTTGGGGACCAGCTTTTTTGTGACATAGTCCGTGATTATTTTGACATGGGGTTCTGACAGGATAGACCGGTGGCCGGCCCGGATCTTCACTTCCTCAAAATTATTTTTGAACAGGGCCCAGCTGTCTATCGCTGATATTGCAGCAGGTGCCGGGGCGGATAATGCAAGGTCTTTTGAATCCACTTTTGAATCGATTTTTGAATATAGGTTTAAATCCATGGATTCCTCCATGAACAGGCTCATAGCCTGGCTGTCCGGATTATTTTCCGTGGCTGAAAAAAAAACCATTGGGGGGGCATTAAAATCCAGGTCAAGGGGATCACGGTCAATTATTTCACAGTCGTCAAAGGTGTCCAGGTATTGCAGCAATGCGCGGGCAGGTATCCTGTTTCCCGGTTCCTGTTTTGTGGTCTCCTCTTTTTGGGGCATGGGTACCGATGCTTTCAGATAGGCGAGCATCTCTTGGTTGTCCATGCCCTTCATGCGCAAAAGGTGGGTGTTGATCTCTCCGGGCGGCAGTTCCAGGCCATGCCTTTTGCCCAGGAAGGAAAACAGGTAATTGCCTTTGAAAAAATGGGCCGTGGCCAGGTAAAACCTCTTTTCGTCCGGGGTGAATGTATTGAAATTGAAATAATATGAATCAATCAATGCAGCCAGCGACACCTGTTCGCCTTGGGCTGTCAGTCGTTTCACCAGTTCCACCACCACCTTGCCGCCCCAGGAATATCCCATGAAATGGTAAGGACCCTGGGGTTGAATGGATTTTATCCGTTCCAGGTAGCCCGCAGCCATCTGGTCCAGGCAGGTGTAAAGAAATCTGTCCCCGCCGTTGTCAAAGGGAAGCAAGGTATGGAGCTGTACGGTTCGGGGCAGATTATTTTCAAGATGAACCGCATCAAACACACTCTGGTCCAGGCCAGGCACGAAAAATATCCGGATTTTACCGGCATCTGGCTGGGGCTCCCGGACCGCCCGGGCCAGGTCCGCCACCCGGCTGTTGACAAAGAGCATGCGGGGGCTTACCCGGATGTCGTGTTCCTTTAATCGGGCAAGGGCCTTGATGCCCAGGAGGGAATCACCGCCGGAATCAAAGAAATCCTCATTTCTGCCGGCCCGTTCCAGTCCCAGGGTTTCGGCCCAGACCCGGGCAATGATTTTTTCTGTTTCCGTGACC
>NZ_JBFXHE010000275.1:0-6047 GCF_050177295.1 Desulfobacter sp. | reverse complement strand
TTTTCACTGCCTCGTTCAATGAGGACGAAAAAGAGAGGAACAAAGATAATTGCCAGGGTTGTGGCTGCCAGCATGCCGCCGATAACACCGATGCCGATGGCGTTCTGGCTGGCAGAACCCGCACCGTTGGAAATGGCCAGCGGTGTAACACCCAGGATAAACGCAAAAGAGGTCATCAGGATGGGCCGAAGTCTGAGCTCGGCGGCAATGACTGCCGATTGAACCAGTTCCATCCCGCTTTCGTATAGCGTTTTTGCAAACTCTACAATGAGAATGGCGTTTTTGGCCGCAAGGCCCACCGTGGTCAGCAGCGCAATCTTAAAATAAACATCATTGTTTAATCCCGCCCAGTCGGCGGCCACCACGGATCCGATAATACCCAAAGGTACAATAAGCATGACCGAAAAGGGGATGGACCAGGATTCGTAAAGGGCGGCCAGGCACAGAAACACAAATAAAAGGGAAATGCCGTAAAGCATCCCGCTCTGGGAGCCTGCCATCCGTTCTTCATAGGACAGGCTTGTCCATTCCAGGACAATCCCCTTGGGCAGTTTTTGGGCCAGTTCCTCGATAATGGACATGGCTTCACCCGAGGAGACCCCCGGAGCCGGCGCGCCCAAAATTTCCACCGAGGAGGTTCCGTTATACCGCTCCAACTTTGGTGATCCGTAGGTCCACTCGCCATAGCTGAATGAGGAAAAGGGCACCATGGTGCCCCGGCTGTTTCGCACATGCCATCTATTGATGTCTTCGGGCAGCATGCGGGATTCTGCATCCCCCTGGATATATACCTTTTTAAGCCGGTTGCCGTCCATGAAGTCATTGACATAGGATGAGCCCCAGGCGGTCTGCAGAACATTGGTGATATTGGCCGTGGTTACGCCTAACGCTTCGGCCTTTTCATAATCAATGTGCAACTTGTACTGCGGCACATCGGACAATCCGTCGGGGCGGACACCCACCAGCTTGGGATTCTGAGCAGCCATACCCAGCATCTGATTTCTGGCGTCCATCAGTGCGGTATGGCCCAGGCCCCCACGATCCACCAGCACAAAGTCAAAACCGGTGGCATCACTCAGGGCCAGGATGGCGGGCGGAATAAAGGCATACACAGATGCATCCTTGATGCTGTACATGCGGGCCATGGACCGGCCTGCAATGGCGGCAGCTTTCTGGTCCGACCGGTGGCGCCGGGACCAGTCCGTTAGATTGAGAAAGCCCATGGCCACATTCTGGCCCCGGCCGGAATGGCTGTACCCCACGACAGTGAATAAACTTTTTACATTTTCCTTCTCCTGCTCCAGAAAGTAGTCTTCCACTTTATATACGGCCTGCTGGGTCCGTTCCATGGTGGCGCCGGGCGGGGCGGAGATTATGGTCATCATCATGCCCTGGTCTTCGTCGGGCAAAAATCCCGTGGGGATGCCTTTAAAAACATAGACCAAACCCACAATGATCAATGCATAGATCACCAGAAATCTTACCGCCCGGGTGGCCGCATATCTGACACTGGATTTATACATGGCCTTGCTGAAGTCAAAACCCTTGTTGAACCAGCCGAAAAAACCGCGTTTATTTTCATGATGACCTTTTTCCACCGGCTTGAGCAAGGTTGAGCAAAGCGCCGGAGTCAGAACCAGGGCCACAAGTACTGAAAGTGCCATGGCCGAAACCAGGGTCAGAGAAAACTGCCGGTAAATGGCACCGGTGGAACCGGAAAAAAACGCCATGGGGATAAATACCGCAGACAGCACCATGGCAATGCCCACAAGGGCGCCGGTAATCTGATCCATGGATTCCCGGGTAGCTTCCTTGGGCGGTTTCCCGGTTTCAGACATCACCCGTTCCACGTTCTCCACCACAACAATGGCGTCATCCACCAGAAGACCGATGGCAAGCACCATGGCAAACATGGACAGTGAATTAATACTGAATCCGAACGCTGACAGCACCCCAAAGGTGCCAAGCAAAACCACCGGCACCGCAATGGTGGGTATCAGAGTCGCCCTGAAGCTCTGCAAAAACAGGTACATAATCAAAAAAACCAGCACAATGGCCTCCACCAGGGTTTTAACCACCTCTTCGATGGAGAGCCGGACAAAGGGTGTGGTGTCGTAGGGAAAGATAACCTTCAGCCCGGGTGGCAGAAACTGGCTCAGTTCTTTAACTTTATCCTTGACCCGCGTGGCCGTATCAAGGGCGTTGGCACCGGTGGCAAGGCTGATGGCCATGGCTGCCGCGGGCATCCGGTTATACCGGGTGGTGAACCCATAGCTTTCAGGCCCCTTTTCCACTTTGGCCACATCCTTCACCCGGACCTGGGAACCGTCCGGGTTGACCTTGACCAGAACTTTTTCAAAATCTTCCACGGTCTGCAGTTTGGACTGGGCCGTAACAACGGCATTGATCTGCTGGCCTTTGATGGCCGGGGCCCCGCCGAGCTGTCCCGAGGAGACATCTGCGTTCCGCGCCCGGATGGCCGCAACAACATCCGACGGCATCAGGTTAAAGGCGTTGAGTTTTTCCGGGTTGACCCATATCCGCATGGCGTACTGGGAACCGAACACGGTCAAATCGCCCACACCCTGCACACGGGAAACCGGGTCGGCCATGTTGGATTTAAGATAATCGGAGATATCATCATCGTCCATGGTGCCGGTTTCAGAGTACAATCCAACTAACAGCAGGAAACTGTCAGACGCCTTCTGGACGGTCAGCCCCTGTTCCTGAACTTCCTGGGGCAAAAGATTTTTCACTTTTGATATTTTGTTCTGCACCTGGACCTGGGCGATATCCGGATTCGCTTCCGGTTCAAAGGTCAGGCTGATGGAAAGCTGGCCGCTGGACTCACTGGCTGCAGAAAAATATCTTAGATAATCAATGCCGGTCAGGGATTGTTCTATAACCTGTGTGACACTGTCTTCCACCACCTGGGCCGAGGCCCCGGGATACCGGGTTGAAATGGTAATGCTGGGCGGGGCAATCTTGGGATATTGTTCCACCGGCAGGGTGAGCACGGCAAACAGCCCGGACAGCATAATGACAATTGCGATAACCCATGCAAATATGGGACGATCTATAAAAAAACGAGACATGTTTTTATCCTGCTATCATGAGTTGGTGGATGCTTTGTATTCCACGGTGCTGACCTTGGCCTGGGGCCTTATTTTCTGCAACCCCTCAACCACTATCCGGTCGCCGGGAGCAAGGCCGGAAGAGACCACCCACTGGTCCTTCACCGCCTGAAATACTTTAATTATTTGGTATTTCACTGTATTTTCCTTATCCACAACCCACACGTAAACAGATCCGTCTGCATTGCGGACCACAGCCTGCTGGGGAACGACAATGGCGTTATCCTGGCGGAACTGCGCCACTCTGGCACGGACAAAAAGACCTGGCAGAAGTTCCTTTTCAGGGTTGGGAAACAGTATCCTCAACTGAACCATGCCGGTACTCTGGTCCACCGTGGCATCGGAGAACAGCAGTTTGCCCTGCAGGTCATAGGGGATACCTTCCTTTCCGATGAACAGGCTGACCATAGAGTTCTGTTCAGGATTGTTCAGGCCTTTTTTAAGCGCCATGAGCTCCTCGCTGGACTGGTTTACGTCTACATAAATCTGGTCCAGATTCTGCAGCACAGCGAGGGCGGTGGTTTGATTGGCTGTCACCAGAGCGCCTTCGGTGACCGATGACTTGCCAATGCGGCCGGATATGGGTGAAAAGACTTTGGTGTAGTCCAGGTTGATTTTGGCTGCAGCCAGATTAGCCTGAGCAACGGCCACGTCCGCCCTGGACTGGGCCAGGGCGGCTTCGGTATCGTCATACACCTGGCGGCTGACACCCCCCATTTTTACCAGGCGGCTGTACCGGGCAAGCTTGGGTTCCACTGCCTTGACGTCAGCCTGGGCACGAACCAGGCTGGCGGATGCGGATTCATATTCGGCCTTGTAGGTGGCGGGATCAATTTGATAAAGCTGCTGCCCTTTTGTAACCAAACTGCCCTGGGTAAACATCCTTTTAAGGATGATGCCTGTTACCTGGGGGCGAATTTCAGCCACCTGGTATGCAGAGGTTCTGCCGGCCAGATCTTTGGTGAATACCACTTCCTGGGGCTTGACCGTATAAACGGCCACCTCAACCGGCGGACCGGCCTGGGCAGATGTCTGCGGGGCCGAAGCCGGGGCCTGATCTTTTTGTTCCCCTGCCCAGGGCAAGGCAAGCTGTCCTGAAAAATACAAGAATCCACCGCCAATGAGTACGGCCGTGATAAAACCAAGCAAAAAACGCTTCATAACGATCTCTCCTGTTCCTTAAGTATACTTTTGTCCAGAAAGCGAATAATTTCCTGTTTGAGTTTTTCCAGATCCTGGAGCGGCTCCTCCCGGTATGTCAGGGACTCCAGAGGACCGACCACCGTACCGAAGATCATGGCTGCCATGACATAGGGGTCCGCATCCATAAACTGCCCCTGGTGCATGCCTTCCCGGCAGATGTTAACCAGGGGGATGATGATGAGATCCATGCGCTCGGTGACGGCAGCAGCTGCCGAACGCTGGCTCTGGATAAATTTAAAATAAAGTGGGTATTCTTTCTGAAAATTAAACACATTCTCCACGAACCCGTATATTTTTTCCATGGGTGGAATATTTTTTTCAAATATTTTGCATGATTCCTTTTTAATGGGAATGATCACAGCCTCATGGACAGTGTTCAACAGGTCTTTTTTGTTTTTAAAATAATTGTACACGGTTCCTTTGGACACACCGCACCTGAACGCCACCTTGTCCATGGTAACGGGTGTCCCTTCATGGATCATTGCCAGCACGGTTTTTACCACCTGCTCCTTGAGCAGACGGTTCATCATCTCTTTTCTTCTTGTGGGCAAATTCATTGAATATTTCCTTGGGTTGTCCCCGCCATCATTCCTGTGGGGAAAAACAAAAACATCTCCTGACTATATCGGTTAAAGAAATGACCAAATAGTCAGAAAATGACGTTCGGGTACAATAAAGACCAAGGCCGTTTCTGTCAAGGGTATTTTCACAGCTTATAATTGCTATCCTGTCTTAATTCTTGACAAACCAAAAGGCGCTATCATACTATCAATGCTATTATTTATAAGGTCCTTCATTCGTTCGTTTTCATGAAAGAAAATTGATTTTTTAGGGTCTTTCAATTTTTTATACAAATAATTTATAAGGAAGAATTTGCATGAACAGGAAAACAAATTTAATTTTAGTGGCAGCCTGTATTCTATTCTTTATGACGGCAGGGTGTATGTCTTCAATGTCAACCGGTGACAGTGGCGCAAAAACAACCGCCACAGGCGCTGCCGGCGGGTCAACGGCCCAGAACGCAAACCAGGGTCTTGAGCGTTGCACGGCTTCTTTGGGCACTTTAGCCATTTATGAAGATAGAAATGAACCCTGGTATCACTATTTGACAAGAGACCTGCGTTTGCCGTCCACCGTGCCCGTGCTTCGCCTCCTTGCCCAGCAGTCCAATTGCTTTGTGGTGGTTGAACGCGGCAAGGCGATGAACCAGATGATGGAGGAGCGTGCGCTGATGCAGTCCGGTGAAATGCGCAGTGGGTCGAATTTTGGAAAGGGACAGATGGTGGCGGCAGACTATACCATGACGCCGAGCATCACTTTCAACGCCCGTGATACCAGTGGGGGCGGGGCTCTTGTGGGAGCGCTTCTCGGGTCAGTGGCCGGTTCCGTAGCCGGTGGATTCAAAACCAGCGATGCCAGTACCATGCTGACGCTCATTGAAAACCGTTCCGGGGTTCAGCTGGCTGCGGCTGAAGGCAGTGCCAGAAATACGGACTTCTCGCTTGTGGGCGGAATGTTTGGACATCATGCCGGGGGCGCGGCAGGGGCCTATGGCAGAACACCCGAGGGCAAAGTGATTATCGCTGCATTCACCGATTCCATGAACAATATGATCAGAGCGGTCAAATCTTATAAAGCACAATCCGTGGCCGGCGGGCTTGGCACAGGCGGGACCATGGCTGTGCAGGGCGGAGCAACGGCAATGGCGGC
>NZ_JBFXHE010000274.1:0-6050 GCF_050177295.1 Desulfobacter sp. | reverse complement strand
TGTTTGACGACAACCCGGAAGAATTATGTACTCAAACGCCGTTTTCCATCTCTTCATGTTTTCCATTCATGAATGACGTTCGGTTTTTCCCTCTGCCGATAGGCGCGTTTGATGTTGTTATTGAAGACGCCGCAAAACAGAAGGCGGTTCAAGGCGTGCCCAGTGTAAAAGAATGGCGCAAGGTCAAATACATTGCCGAACCGCTTTTCAGAAAAACGCTTAAAAAAAAGCAGCTGCTGCCGACCGATGTATGTTTAGACCAGGTGTTTCCCATGGCGCTTCATGGAGAAAGAAATATAAAAGCTACCGCTTTCCAGCAGCATGAACAGCGGCCCAGAATTATGACGGATCAATTGAACGGTGGTGTCAGTGAAAGTGCCTTTTTTTACTGTACTGACCAATTTTTTAGCAATACTGCCGGCCTTTTCTTTCTTGCCCGGTTTGACTCTGATGATGTACGGAAAAAATTTGAGGCATCCTTGAGACTTCTGGAAGATTGCGGGATCGGTGCGGACAGGAGTATCGGCAAGGGCGGCTTTAGTTTTTCTTCTGTGGCAACTGAATTTCCCGTACCTGATGCGGCGGGGGCCTGGCTGACACTGTCGCTTTACCATCCCACCAGACAGGAGGTGCAGAAAGGTGTTCTTACCAGCGGCAGGTATTCTCTTATTAGAAGGTCCGGACCCGGAGGCGGTTTTCATGTGAGCCGATTTAGACGCGCTGACTGCTGGATGCTTGAGGAGGGTGCGGTCATCCCCTTTGAAGCCAAGGGCGATGCGCCCTGTGTGCTGAAAAGTTCCGACTTTATTCCCCACAATATCTACCGCAATGGCGGGGCCTTTTGTATTCCATTACAGGAGGGGCTGCATAATGACTGAAAATAATATCCGCTTAACCTATCATTGTGACGTGGAACTGCTGACGCCTGTGCATATCGGCAGTGGAGACAGATATGTTGAACACTTTGATTTTTCATATAATACCCAGGCCAGAAGGCTTACGGTTTTTGACAGAAACAAACTGCTTGAACAGGTTGCAGGTTCCGGTGAAACAGGCATACAGGCCTTTACCCGGGCCATTGAAGAGGAAACCCTTGAAGACTGGTTAGGCCGTAAACCTGACGGCATTGACATAGATGCAGCCCGTATCCATAACTTTGCCTGTGAAAAAAAGCCCAGGGATATCTTAGTACAACTTCGTACCGGCACTTCAGATGCGCTGCTTGCGGGAAGCTCTCTGAAAGGTGCCTTCAGAACCGCTGTTCTGGCAAAATTATCCCATGAAGAAAACAGGCGGTCTGTTGAAGGGTTAAAACAGGAATTAATGCGTCAACAAAGGGTTAATCAAAAAACTGCCGACAGCAGAATTTCTAAAAATCTGCTTGGCCCTGATGCCCAGAAAAACCTGATGCGTTGCCTGTCTGTGGGTGATTGTACCTTCCCCGCTGATACCATCAAACCTCAAACTGTTATAATTTACCGGATGGTAACTCCTAAAAAGATGGATAAAAAACACTTTGATATCGTATTAGAAAAAATTTCTGAAGGGAACAAAGGCGACTGCCAGATATCCTTTGATACCTATCTTGGAACAAAAGGGAAAGACTATCTTGGTGGGCGAACAGCGTTAACGCTTGACTGGATACTCGATGCTGCCCGCCGAAAAACACAAAAAACCATTGCCACTGAACTTGATTTTTTTAATGGGGTAAGTGGTAACTATACTCAGATGCTCAAAACTTTTTATGAACATCTGGAGGACAAAATCAGAGATATAAAGGAAAATGAGGTCATTTTACAGCTTGCCTGGGGCAGCGGATGGAATGGTATGACAGGAGAGTTGCTGGAAAAAAGGGATCTGACCCAAGACCTTCGCAAAAAACTGTCGCTGGCGGATAAATATCCTTCCTTCCCTTTTCCCAAAAGCCGGCGTTTTGCCCTGATCAACGGACAGGCCATTCCCATGGGGTGGGTGAAGTTGTCGTTTACCGATAAAGAAGAGAAAAAACGGCTTGAAGCTGAACAGCGCGCAACTGCCATAAATAATGCGAAAAAACAAAAAACTCTGGATGATGCCAAGCGGGAACGGGAGAAACAATGGAATGCCATGGACGAAACTGAACAGGATATTGCAGTTGTTCAACAAACCGATCTGGCCCTGGAGCAGGCCCCACAGAAAGGGCCTTTAAAAGATGTCTGGCCCAAACTGGAAAACGCAGAGCCGGATATCCGAAAAAAATTGGCACAGGTTTTTATCGGGCAATGGGAACGCACACCTGATTTGTGGCGAAAAAAAGAATGTTCAAACAGTCAGTGGGAAAAAGTGGAAAGAGTTGTTGAGATATCAGGAATCGACCATCCTGACATTCAGCGACTTGATGCCGACGATCAGCAACTTGTTGATAAAATCCATTCTCTCAGTGACTTTGGGCAGTACAGCAACAGCGATGTCGATATAAACCAGCTGAGCCTTGCCGCTTCAGAATGCCTGAATAGTAAGTTCATAGCCTGGGGCTGCAATAATAAAAATGCAAAGGAAAACAAAAGGCAGGCCTTTAAAAACCTTCAAAATGCATTAAAAAAATTGCGCAAATCCTGAAACTTGTTAAAGGAGCTCAATTATGCCCAAAAACTACATCCTCTCCCCCTGCGGCACAAGTCTTCTGACCAATTTTGCAAAGGATGGCGCACAGCGAAATCTGATTTATAAATATGCAAATGCAAAAAATAAATCAGATGTTCCGGAAGCTGACAGAGCCGTTCTTGCCGAACGGATTGAACAGCTTGCCCTGGAGATTGAAACTGCAGGATATGAACAGGCCCAGGATATGTCTGCCGAACTGAACAGCATCATTAAGTTTTACGGCGGGGTTCTGCCAAAAGCCAATGACTTTCACCTGCTGGTCTGTTCAGATACCTGGCTTGGTGAGGTGACAGCCTGGTTTGTATCAAAATGGATTTTGCGGGCCTGCCCTGATATGACCGTGGTCATTCACAGACAGGAAGGCCTGCAGACCGGGGAAATGACATCCTTTCAATGGGCATTGTCTGATCTTGTGAAAAAATTTTATGAAGAGCTGCCCAAATATAAGGCTGCCGGTTATGAGATTATCTTCAATCTGACAGGCGGATTTAAAGCGGTACAGGGTTTTCTGCAAAGCATTGCCAACTTCTTTGCTGATGAAACTGTGTATATTTTTGAAAAATCTGACATGCTCATGCGCATCCCCCGGCTCCCGGTGAGACTGGATGCTGCTGAAATTGTGGAAAAGAATCTGGCCTGCTTCCGCAACCTTGCCATGGGGGTGCCATATAAAGGTGACGTCACGATTCCGGAAACCATGATTCTCAGCCTGGACGACGTTGTTGAACTTTCAGCCTGGGGCGAGGTGTTGTGGAATGAGGCAAAGGAACAATTATATAAGGCGCAATTGTGGCCCTCACCGAATCCGGAAAAAATCAGATATGGACCGGGGTTTCAAAAAAGCACCGCATCCATTGGGCCGGACCGGATGCGGCATGTGAATAATACCATAGATCAACTCAACCGGTTTGTTCACGACAACAAAGCCAATTTGAATTCCCTTGATTTCAAAGCGTTGAAAGGGGGTAAAATGCCCCCGTCAACCCATGAAGTAGACGCCTGGGCAGATAGTGATGCAAGACGTATATTTCTGCACAAAGATGAAAACGGCTGCTATATCCTGGACAAGCTGGCCAGGGGGCTTCATTAAATGTTTTTTCTGGTCTGCTTTGACATAGTTGACAACCGGGTCCGGTACAGGGTAGTGAAGATCCTGAAAGGATACGGGACCCGGGTTCAAAAATCTGTGTTTGAATGCGCCAACATGACTGAATACAAATTTATAAAAATGCAGTCGGATCTGGAGGAGATCATTGACCATGGTGAGGATACCATCCGCTATTACCCGCTTTGCAGGCATTGCGTAAGCCGGGTTGAATTCTCCGGCACCGGGAATTTGCCAAATACCCGGGCTTATTCCGTGTCATGAGGCCGTCATGATCTTTGACAATTTGTTCGCAAAATCTTCGAAGGAGGTCCGGCATTTTAGTATCGTTTTTAAAAACAAAAGGTTAAGATTAAAACAGTATGAATTTACGTGTGAAATTTTTTTCCGAAACCCCAAAATGGGGTAGGTCCGGCAAAACGGCGTTGGAGAGCCTTGCCTGGAAAGGGTTTCACATACCCAGAGTCCGAACGATTGCCTCGATTAGAGAGGATTAAGACGGACACAGAAGCTGCGCTGATCCCAGATGTTAGTGCCACCGTCCGAACGATTGCCTCGATTAGAGAGGATTAAGACATAATTACTCCTTTGTTGAATTGATAAAAAGTGTTGGGTCCGAACGATTGCCTCGATTAGAGAGGATTAAGACTCTATACCCATCCCGTGTGCAATTTTAAGTGCCTCAGTCCGAACGATTGCCTCGATTAGAGAGGATTAAGACTGCCGTATGCGACACCGTCTGCATTCACTAATTGTGTCCGAACGATTGCCTCGATTAGAGAGGATTAAGACTAAAGCTGCGGGATGATCATGTGGCCGTTGTGAATGTCCGAACGATTGCCTCGATTAGAGAGGATTAAGACTTCTATTTCGATTCGATATGCTATTTCGATGTATGGTCCGAACGATTGCCTCGATTAGAGAGGATTAAGACTCTACTGGGTTGCAAATATCGGCGGCATCTGTATTACCGTCCGAACGATTGCCTCGATTAGAGAGGATTAAGACTCATTATTTTATTAAACGCTTGGTTTTCGTTGCGTGGTCCGAACGATTGCCTCGATTAGAGAGGATTAAGACAATCTGAGTCATGCAAGCTGATCCCGGTACTTTTCAAGTCCGAACGATTGCCTCGATTAGAGAGGATTAAGACTTCATAACAATTTCGCCTTCCCGTTTGACCGGTGTTCCGTCGGTCCGAACGATTGCCTCGATTAGAGAGGATTAAGACTTAAGTTCAACAACGGCAAGCATTGTTTTTCCATTGGTCCGAACGATTGCCTCGATTAGAGAGGATTAAGACTGAATTGCATTAATAGAACGAAGTTTATCCGATTCAGTCCGAACGATTGCCTCGATTAGAGAGGATTAAGACTTATATATCTCATAAATATCCTCATTTATATGATTGAGTCCGAACGATTGCCTCGATTAGAGAGGATTAAGACAACAGTCCCGCCGGTTGCTGTTGCTTCATGCCATAAGTCCGAACGATTGCCTCGATTAGAGAGGATTAAGACTTTCCAATTCCAGAGCTGCTTCGAGTTCTGCGACTTGTCCGAACGATTGCCTCGATTAGAGAGGATTAAGACCTTGTATTTTTGACTGCAAGTACTCATATTCTTCAGGTCCGAACGATTGCCTCGATTAGAGAGGATTAAGACTTGTCTGTGACTGCTTTTTGTTCATCGAAGATTTGGGTCCGAACGATTGCCTCGATTAGAGAGGATTAAGACTAAGCGCTATGAGCGTGTTCTCGCTCATAATACGGGTCCGAACGATTGCCTCGATTAGAGAGGATTAAGACTTTATTTTTGAGTCTTACCAAGTGGTAAGATCATGGTCCGAACGATTGCCTCGATTAGAGAGGATTAAGACTCATTCAGTATGATCGTTACTGGTTTAAAGTCTTCAGTCCGAACGATTGCCTCGATTAGAGAGGATTAAGACACAGCCGTCTCCATTGCAGTAACATTGATATCCTTCAGTCCGAACGATTGCCTCGATTAGAGAGGATTAAGACGTAATGCTCTCTATGTATGGCAAGATACCCTTTGGTAAGTCCGAACGATTGCCTCGATTAGAGAGGATTAAGACTTTCCCCCATTCTTTCATGTACGGGATTTTATTGAGTCCGAACGATTGCCTCGATTAGAGAGGATTAAGACTTTTGCCGGTAGGGTGGGCTTGATTTTTTACCATGAAGTACATGAAGAGCATGAAGACGTCCATTCTTCATGTCCTTCATGCTCTTCATGGTGAATGAAACAATAAAGATTATTGGAGATTAATTTGACCAGCG
>NZ_JBFXHE010000273.1:0-6050 GCF_050177295.1 Desulfobacter sp. | reverse complement strand
GAAATACCCCAATTTTATGCCAAACAGCATCCGAAAAATTTGCGTTTCCCATAGGTTGTCCCTCCAGATACTTGATGTTGAGGAGGATAAATTATGGACAGTCCGACAAATGTCAACAGAACCTAAGCCTGGTTCATTTTACCGGAGATTTCTATTCTGCCTTTTTCACCCCTTTGCTGCCCGCATTCCAGGCCAAGCTGTGCCTTACCCTGACCCAGGTGGGCCTGATTACCGGGGCCGTGCGCTTCTTATCCTTTATGGTGCAGCCGGCGGTGGGGTATCTGGCTGACAGGTACGAAACCCGCTGGTTTGTACTCACCGGACTGTTTCTGGTCTTTTTTGTCATTCCCTTTTCCGGAATTGCCCCCAATTACTGGATATTGCTTGCCATTCTGTGTCTGGGATCCTTTGGTTCCTCCATGTTTCATCCGTCCACCTCGGGCATGGTGAATGTGTATGCCGGAAACCGGGCAGGCTTTGCCCAGTCTATTTTCAATACCGGCGGAACCCTGGCCTTTGCTTTGGGTCCTGTGTTCATTACCTGGTATGTAAGCCGCTTGGGTCTGTCTGCCATGCCCTGGACCATGCTTCTGGGCCTTGTTTCCTTTATTTTCTGCCTGAAATATATGCCCAACCCCGTATCCGAAAATATGGCGGGATTAGGATTTATCAACAGTTTAAAACACACCTTTGGAAAAGTGTATAAAACGGTTTTTTTAATCTGGCTGGTCATGGTGCTGCGGGCCGTTGTGGGCCAGACCTTTCTGACCTTCATGCCCATTTACCTGACCCTTCACGGCCATGCCCTGCCCTCTGTGGGTGTGACCATTGCGCTTTTCACCATTGCCGGTACCCTGTCCGGGCTGACCGCAGGCTATTGCGCAGACCGGTTCGGGTTCAAGCCTGTTTTTTTTCTGTCATACCTGGTCATGCCGCCAACCCTGTTGATGTTTTTATACATGCCGGGGCTGGGGACCTACGCAGGATCTTTTCTTTCCGGTTTTTTTGTGCTTGCCCCCATGCCTCTGGGTGTGGTCATGGCCCAGAAGCTTGCACCCGGATCCAGGGCCATGGCAGCCAGTCTGATGATGGGACTGGCCTATGGGCTTGGCGGGGCGGTTTCCCCGGGAATCGGCTGGCTGGCGGATATTTTCGGACTGACCATCGTCCTTAAATGTATCGCATGTATTCCGCTGGCCTGCCTTGTACCCATTGCCCTGTTCCCCAAGATAGAGTAGGCACACGCGCCATGCCGGATGTTGTTCTAATTGCCCCGCCCATCCGGGAATTTTACCTGACAAAAAAGCGCACCATTCCCTACGGGCTTGCCTGTATTGCCACACAGCTTGAACAGGCCGGATTTTCGTGTATCATCATTGATGCGCTTGCCAGGGATAAATCAAAGATCATTGAATACCCGGAAGAATTTTTCCACCTGGTTCCCCATTACGGGAAAACCGATCTTACGTTTTTCTCTTTGTTCCACCATTACAGACACTTTGGCTGCAGTTTTGAGCATATTGCCAATCTGGTCAGGCAGGAAAAACCCTTTTTAGTGGGCATATCCGCCTTGTTCACCCCCTACTGGGGCCAGGCCCTGGACACGGCAAAGGCGGTGAAACGGTTCTGGCCCCACGCCTTTATTGTACTGGGCGGACATCATGTGACCCAGTTTCCCGAAACCTGCCTTGAATACAGGGAGATTGATTTTCTAATCCAGGGCGAGGGCGAAGCACCCATGGTAGAGCTTGCACGGCTGCTAAAGGGCCAAACGCCCGGCAGGTTGCCGGCATTACCCGAACCAGATGATTTAAGACAGATCAGCGGCATCGGGTTCAGGCAGGGCAATGATATTGTTCTTAATCCGCCTTTCTGGGCGGATTCGCCACATGGATTAGACAAAAAGGCGTTGGATAAAATTGACTGGCACTTTTACCAGCGCAATCAAAAAGCAGCCATCACCGTTGTGGCCTCCAGGGGATGTCCTTTTCGGTGTTCCTATTGCGCGGTGTCCGCATCCAGCAATTATGCGGATTTTCGGATGCGCCCGGTTAAAGATGTTCTTGATGAAATCAAATTGCAGGCAAGGGTTAAACAGATTGGGTTCATTGATTTTGAGGATGAAAATTTAACCCTTAAAAAATCATGGGTACTGGAACTTCTGGACGGCATCCGGCAGATATTCAAGGGACAGGATATAGAACTGAGGGCCATGAACGGGCTTTTCCCCCCATCCCTTGACGCAGAGATCCTGACATCCATGAAAGCCGCCGGTTTTAAAACGTTGAACCTGTCCGTGGGCTCTTTCAGTGCTGCCCAGTTAAAGCGCTTTAAACGCCCGGATGTCAGAGATGCCCATGACAGGGTCCTGGACATGGCCAAGGATCTGGATCTGGATTGTGTCTCTTATCTTCTTGGGGCAGCGCCCGGTCAGGCAGCCGCCACCACCCTGAATGATCTTTTGACACTCGCGGCCAAAAGAACCCTTGCCGGCCTGTCCATCTATTATCCAGCCCCGGGCAGTGCTGATTATGCCCTGTGTGAAAAACGACAATTGCTGCCCCATGATTTTATGTTAATACGTTCCACAGCCTTTCCCGTGGCAGATACCACTTCCAGGCTTGAAGCGGTAACACTGTTACGCCTGGCAAGAATCTTGAATTTTCTTAAATCCTGTGTGGATCAAAATGGTGTTTTGCCCAAGGCTGTAAGTACCGGAGACGTTTTAGAAATTGAAAACAGCTGCCATTCGGAGATGGACAGATACAAGGCCAGCACCCTTTTAATCCGCCTGTTCTTAGCAGACGCGATTCCCAGGGGAATGGATCATGAAGGCCGTATTTACCATCATCCCCACAGTATTGAGTTATGTAGAAAATTCATGCAAGGACTTTCAGATATGAACCTGTGCGGTGCTCTCAGATCTTCTTCTCCCGCGACATAACCTGTTTTATTTCCGCCTTAAGGTGCATTGGTCACTGAAATTTTTTGCATTGCTGATTTCAATAAAAGAGGCCCCCCGTTCAGGCCCGAAACTGCCGGAAAGCACAATAATCAGGTCGTCATCGTTAAAATAATGATCTGCAATTAAACGGCAGATGGAACCCATAATTGATTCCCTTGGACTTGCCCCCAGAGGAATGTACTCCGGGAATACCCCAAAGGACAACGAGAGCCGGCGCATCACTTTTTTATCGTAAACCTGGGCCAAAATCGGGCTGTCCCCCCGGTAGGCAGCCAGGGCCAGAATGGTTTTTCCGGAAAGTGAATCCGCCACAATCCCCCTGGTGTTCAAACGCAGGGCAGACTTCACGGCAGCCTTGGCAAGATAGTCTGTCAGCTTGTCTTCACTTGAATAGGGGACATCAATGAATGAGCTTCTTTTTAACTCCACCTCCTGGGCAATCCTGGCCATGGTCTGCACCGCTTGTTCAGGATATTGACCACTGGCAGTCTCACCTGACAGCATCAGCGCGTCTGTATGATCCAGGCAGGCATTGGCCACATCCGATACCTCCGCCCTTGTGGGCCGTGGTGATTTAATCATGGAATGCAGCATCTGAGTGGCCACAATAACAGGCCGTCTAAGTTCAATACAGGTTTGGATAATATCTTTTTGAAACAACGGAATTTTTTCAGTTGGGATTTCAACGGCCAGATCACCCCTGGCCACCATCACCCCATAGGCATGTTCCAGAATTTCCCGAAGATTATCCACACCCTGGGCATTTTCAATCTTGGCAATGATCTTGATTGGGGACTTCTTTTCATCAAGAATATTTTGAACCGCCAGGACATCTTCCTTGTTGCGAACAAAGGAGTGGGCAATAAAGTCAAGATCCTGGTCTGCGGCAAAGGCAATAAACCCTTTGTCCTTTTCGCTCAAGGCCGGCAGTTTAACATGGACCGATGGGATATTGACACTTTTTCTGGGATAAATCACCCCGTCATTTTCCACGAAACAGATGAGATGGCCATCTGCCTTGTCTGTCACTTTCAGGGCAATGCATCCGTCATCAATGAGAATGGAAGTACCAACCGGCACATCATCGACAAAATGCGCGTAGGATACGCAGATCACATCTTCCGTGGAAATCCCGCCTGCCTCTCCTTTGATGCGGATGGTATCCCCGGAGACGACAGACCGGGGCTCTTTAGCATCACAGGTTCTGATTTCAGGGCCTTTGGTATCCAGAAGGATACCGATCTTGTCCGATACCTTGCGGGTGTTTTCAATAACCTGCCTGGCATCATCATGACTCATGTGCGCCGTATTCAGGCGCACCACGTTCATACCGGCCTTGTAAAGCGTTTCAATGAATTCAACCGAACAGTTCAGGTTGGATATGGTCGCTACAATTTTTGTTTTACGCCTTTTCAAAGCAGCCCTCTCTTTCGGCACAATGCCATGATAAATTTTTATGTGAAAATCCCGATCAAAATAAATTCAATATATGACAACCATTCCCCGGATATCGCCAAGGCTTGTCTTTTATTCTGATTCAAATTTAATACCCCAGTAGATTTCAGACAACGGAACTTCACAATTGACAGATTCTATCTTTAAAATCTGGTCAGCACCCTTATATGAACAATATTCCCACTTGCCGTTATTCCGGCGTATGTACTGCTCAACATGATATTCGTCCTGGGAAACAAGGATGTACTCTTGAAGCGTTGAAATTGTTCGGTAATAAGCAAACTTTTTCCCTCGATCAAAGGCTTCTGTTGAATCTGAAAAAATTTCCATGATGGCAACCGGGTTTGTCAGTGTGTCAAACTTGTTATCCTCAAATTCTGCATCACCGCAGGAAATAGCAATATCGGGGTAAACATAACCGGTCTCTGTTTTTACCCGCATATCATTAGAAAGAGCCTCACACGTTGAGTTATCACCTTTAAACTTATTTCTCAATTCTCCTGTAAGATTCGCATTGATACGGATATGATTTATTTTAGCCCCGACCATGGCAAAAATCTCACCGTTAAAAAATTCATGTTTAATATCAAGAGAACTTCGTTCCATGGCCAAATATTCAGCCGGGGCCATATTATTTTCTTCTTGGGGTTGTGCAACCATTGATTCTCTCCTGTTTCGGCTGTTAGATTACCCAGGTGATCATCTTGCTATATTATATCAACCCGGTTTTTTTGGGTATCTTAAAGATTTGCAGGCTTGCGGCACAGGGCTATAATAAAATTTTCAAGCCCCGGGGCAGCGGCTGCCCCGGATGACTTAATGCGATAATCAAGGTCGGCAAGGGCATCTATCGCGCGTGTCAGTTCTTCCAGGGCAAAGTTTTCGGATTTTAAAAAATTCTGGAATATGGGATAGGGATTTTTGGGATTTGGGGCCAGCAAAAGGTCATTGGCCGGCAGTCTGGCAGATTTTCCCTTATTTTTATCCTCCCCGGCCATGAAAAGGCTTATGTTTTCTTCATTCTCCTTCAGGGTATTTGCATCCCAATCCATGATTACAGGCAAAAGCATCTGTTTGAATGTGTTGAACTGCATCTTTTTCAAAGGCGGCCCCCCTGCCCTGGCCGTATTCAGACCTGTTGTGAAGCACTTGATGGCCAACAGTTTTCTGATCAAATTTTCAAAGGTTTTTAAAATCTGTAAAGGATGAAATCCGTCGGACAACAAACCGGATAAAAGGGTAAGGGCTTTAGAGACATCCCGGTCCATCACTGCATTGGTCAGGGTAAATATAGGGTCCTTTTTATCCTTGTGCACCACAGCCCCAATATCAGCCACAGATATTTGATTTCTGCCCCCGGTATATGCCAGAAGTTTTTCCATTGCATTTGCAAATAAATCCGGATTAAATCCGGTCTGGTCCACAAGTGCTGCAAAGGCATCCGGGGCCATCTGCTTTCCGGTTTTTAAGAGGATCTGCCGGCTGATATCCCCCAGCACAGCCTGCTGTTCTTCGATGTCCGCCTTTCTGGCGCCCGAGGCAACACAGCAGTCCACCACCAGCCCGGACTCAAGGATGAGCTTGAATATCTATATTCTGCGGTCCGGTGCATCCGAGGTAAACACGAGCA
>NZ_JBFXHE010000272.1:0-6109 GCF_050177295.1 Desulfobacter sp. | reverse complement strand
TGTATCGGGATCTGCCATGATAAACAAATATCCCATGGAATGAATGAAAAAATCCCTGAGGATATTTTCCTGGGACCCGGGGAAAATAATTACAGATACAGGGTACAGCTTTTGGGCGGCCAGCATGGCCCCAATGGCATCAAAATCAGAATTTACATGGCTGGTTATGACTGTCCTGGGGGATATTGCCTGTTTTTTTTGGGGCACCGGATAACTCCTGTTGAAATGCATTTTGCAAATTTATATAGTATATCTGTATTGAATTTACTATCTTAAAAACATGAAGGAATGGTCATGGCAGTCATTTACGAGTGGAAGGGCAAGAATCCCAAAGGCCGGAAAATCAAAGGGGAGATGGAAGCTGAGACGCCGGAACAGGTCAGGACCAGCCTTGAACGCCGCAAAATAACCCCGACAAGGGTCAGAAAAAAGCCAAAAGATTTATTTGAAAATATCTCCTTTCTTGCGCCTAAAATAAAAGAGAGCGACGTCATTATTTTCGCACGACAGTTCTCCACCATGATTGATGCCGGCCTGCCGCTTCTGCAATGCCTGGATATTTTGTGTTCCCAGCAGGAAAACCCCACATTTAAAAAGCAGCTTAAGCATATTAAAGAGTCTGTTGAATCTGGTGAGACCTTTGCCGATTCACTGAAAAAATACCCGAAAACCTTTAACGAACTTTTTATCAACATGATCTCAGCCGGGGAGGCCGGCGGTATTCTTGATGTCATTTTACAGCGGTTGTCAGCTTATGCCGAAAAAATGGCAAAACTCAAAAAGCAGGTCAAGGGGGCCATGACCTATCCCGGCATCACCCTGGCTGTGGCAGTTATTGTGGTGGGCGTTATCCTTGTTTTTGTTATACCGGTATTTGAAAAAATGTTTGCTGACATGGGCGCGGCTCTGCCCATTCCCACCCAGATGGTTGTCACGCTGAGCAATTTTGTGGTGGGGCACATCGGATTGATGATTCTGGGATTGATCTGCACTGTTTTTCTTTTCAAACAAACGTATAAATCAAAAAAGGGCCGAATTTTTCTCGATGATATGTTTTTACGCCTGCCTGTTGTCGGTATTTTGATCCGAAAGGTGGCTGTTGCAAAATTTACCCGCACTACCGCCACCATGATTTCATCCGGGGTGTCTATTCTTGATGCCCTGGACATTGTGGGCAAAACCGCCGGCAATAAAATTATTGAATTTGCCATCTCAGATGTCAAGGTCGGCATTTCCGAAGGTCGGTCCATGGCGGATCCTTTGCTGGAGAGCGGGGTATTTCCGTCCATGGTCTGCTCCATGATCGCAGTGGGTGAATCCACAGGTGCCCTGGATACCATGATGACCAAAATAGCAGATTTTTATGATGATGAAGTAGACCAGGCCGTAAAAAACCTGACTGACATGATCGAGCCTTTCATGCTTGTATTTTTAGGTGTCGTGGTCGGCGGTCTTGTGATTGCCATGTATCTGCCGATTTTTACAATGGCCAACGCCATTGGATAGCCAGGATTTTTTATTCCGACGGATCCGGGAGCTGTTTATTCAGATCAAGTGGGTTGTCCTGGCAAGGGCTGTATTTGCCCTGGTACTGATATTTTCCACTCTTTTTTTCTCCGATACCGGTTTGACCGGACAAAGGGATCAATCCTTTCTGTCCCTTTACAAAATTTCCGGCACCATCCTTGGTCTGTCTCTAGTTTATTTTGCCTGGCTTTGCACAAAGAAATATCTGTATACCCTTGCCTATACCCAGATAATTATTGATACTGTTATCGTCACAGCCATTGTTTTTGTCACCGGGTGCTTTTATAGTATTTTCACATTTTTATATCTGCTGGTTATTATCTATGCCGCCATGCTGCTACTTGTCCGGGGCAGTTTTTCAGTGGCTTTGGCATCAAGTATTCAATATGGTTTTCTCATTGAACTTGAGTATCTTAAAATCATTGTTCCTTTGCCGGAAAACCAGGCCCTTTCCCTGGCCGTGGACCAGCATAATATCCTGTACCGGATTGTTATCACCATTTCAGCCTGTTTTGCCACGGCAGCGTTAAGCGGCATTCTTTCCCTGCAGCTTAAATCAGCCAGAAAAGACCTTAAAATCACCCAGGAACATTTAAAACGCGTGGAAAAAATGGCGGCTGTGGATGAAATCGTGTCAGGCATTGCCCATGAGATTAAAAACCCTTTGGCATCTTTGTCAGGCTCCATACAGATGCTGAGGGATGAAATGGCTCCAACAGAGGAAAATGATAAGCTGATGCAGATCATTTTAAGGGAAACAGACCGCCTTAAACAGATCGCGACCGATATTCGACTGATTTCAAAACCCGGCCGGACCAACGCAGAATTGATAGACCTGGCCAAGGCCATTGATGATGTAAAAACCCTGTTTGACAATACACCGGACTGGCATGGCAGAATCAATATTGTTACCCGGCTTGAAAGGGATCTGGCAGTGTGCATGGATGCGGTTCACCTGCAGCAGATTTTATGGAATCTGATGAAAAACGCGGCTGAATCCATTGACGGGAAAGGGAAAATTACAATATCCCTGCATTCCCCCAGACACAAACGCATTTACCTGACTATTCAGGACACGGGGCAGGGCATTGACAAAAAAAATGCCCCTCATATTTTTGATCCGTTCTTTACCACTAAAAGTGATGGGACCGGAGTTGGTCTTTCAATTACCCACAGGATTGTCGACACCTATGACGGCATGATTGATTTTGAATCCATTCCCGGAAAAGGTACGGTTTTCACACTGATTTTTCAAAATCCCAATTTCAAAGAGTAAATTGGGATCCCCAGGGCAATGGTTACCCCAACGTTGAGGGTGTTACTCTTCTTTTTGAAATTCATTTTTGTATTCCCCGCAGACAGGACAGGTCCAGTTCTGGGGAAGGTTTTCAAAGGCAGTGCCGGGGGCAATGCCGTTGTCGGGATCGCCTTTTGCCGGGTCATACACGTAGTCACAGGGTCGGCATGCTCCTGGGCTCCCATCACATCCAGGTGCATCGTCATACACGTAGCCATTGGGGCCGCATACATATTTATTCATATTTTTTTCATTATTCTATTTTTGTTGGTTTATTTTTCAATTATATCCAAATAGAAAGGTACCGGCTTGGGCCGTATAAGTCAAGTCCGGCTTTCCCGTGACAATGGGGCATCAAACCCTAACTATCCGTTCGAACCCTATTTATGTGCGTGGGTGGTAATACCTGCAATGATAATCCCGCCAAGTATAGCGGTAATCGGTGCCACCATGACCAGGCCGATACTGCCGATCAGGGTTCTCATGATTTCTGCGGACACGATTTTCAGGTTGATCATGCGCATGAAACTTGGGTCTTTAACCCTGAAAATCATCAATAGCGTCAGATACCCGCCTGAATAGGCTAAAAGCAGTGTGGTGGTCATGGTCCCTATCACCTGGCGTCCCACTGTAAATCCGGATTTTATCAGTTCCTTTGCACGGATATCCGGTTTTTTTATTCTGATTTCATCCATGGATGCGGCAATATCCATGGCAATGTCCATGGCTGCCCCCGACGCCCCAAGTACAATGGCGGAATAAAAAATCTGCTGGATGTCAAGATTGTAGTACCCGGAAAAAATAAGCGCATTCACATAGGGCTGGGTCATTCCTAAAAGACCTGCTCCGTTTCCGAAAACAAGTGTGGCCCCCAGGGTCACGGCAAGGCCCGCAATGGTGCCTAAGAATGCGGTTATACCTTTCCGGTTGAATCCGGCCACCATGAAAATGATGATCCCAGACAGCAGGATAAGGGTGAAGGTGGTTGTGATCAGGGGCGGATGACCGGCAAGGATCTGTTTAACCAGAATCTCCCAGATAATGAAGATGGACAAAACAAAGGAGAGAAGGGCCTTGACACCAATGGCACCGGCATAGGCAAGCAACGCAATGGCAAAAACGATAAACATGTACAAAAGGCTGTCCTGCCGGTAAAGGTCAATTGCTTTGACATGCTCGATTTTCCCGTTTGTATCCATGATGATTGCTGCAATGATGGTATCATCAACATGGTACAGATTCTCAAGGTCAATCTGGCCGTTAAGGCTGTTGGTTGCCTGGGTTTTCACTCCCTTGAACCGTGTGTTTAAAATTTCAATCCCAAGGGTCTGAAACCCTATGTGAGAAAGACATGACGTATGCACTTCGGAATCATCAACAGCCATGACCCTGGCCCGGGCTTCCATGGTGGATGGGTCCATGGCAGGTTCCCGGGCCCAGAAGTAAAAAAAAATGGCTGCCGTAAATGCAGCCAAGGTCAGAGTCGAGAAGATGAAAGATTTATTCAAGGTTGAACCCTAAAGTCTGGGCCATTGTTTTTGCAATCTGTGTATTGTCCTTGTAACCGCCGAACCGGCCGGCATACGCCCCGGTGGCAGACATGGGGATCATGGTGGCGGTGTGGATGGTGGTGGTCCAGTTGATATTGGCCCGGGTTGATAAAATGTGGGCTGCTGTCAGCGCAGCCGGGTTCAGTTTATAATATCCCAGTGTATCCCCGGCATCGGCTGACACCATGGCTTTGTTCAGGCTTGCTGCTTCAGCATCGCTTAAGTTGGACAGACCGAAATTTTTAGAAAGATAGTTCAGGTAGGCAGTCTTATCGCCTTTATATTGGCCTTCACCATCGTTAAGGGTGTCTTCCACGGAAACATGGACATCATCAAGGGCCGCCATGTTGAGTTTGTAACCCATGCTGTCCATGCCAAGTCCCATGCCGCCGGTTTCATGGTCACCCACAACCACAATCAGGGTCTGGTCCTTGTGGGTTTGAAAAAATTCATAGGCTGTTTTAATCGCATCGTCAAAGGCAATGGTGTCCCAGATAACGCCGGACGGATCATTGGCATGGGCTGCATGGTCAATCCTGCCGCCTTCAACCATCAGGAAAAATCCCTTGTCACCCTGGTCCAGAACATCAATGCCTGCCTTGGTCATTTCAGCAATTGAGGGCACATCTTTATACTGGTTCATACGTTCGACTTCATAGGGCATATGGGTATAGGTAAATGCGGCAAATACTTTGCCTTGTTTGGAAAAATCGGCTGACCTGAAGGCTTTTGCCCCTTTCATTCCGATAAAGGTTGCATACCCCTTGGCTTCAAATCCCTTGACCAGATCCTTTTCGTCTTTGCGTTTGGATTTGATGGGTTTGCCTAGGGCATCGGGGTTTTCAATTTTCATGGATGCCGGAATGAAATGGCGTATACCGCCGCCTGCAAAGAAATCAACACCCGAATTCAGGAAATCATCGGCAATCTCATTTTCATTATCTCTGGAAACATTGTGGGCGGCAAAGGCAGCGGGTGTGGCATGGGTCAGGCGGGTGGTGGTGATCAGACCGGTTTTCATACCATGGTCCCTTGCGACTTCGGTCAGGGTTTTGACATTGTTGCCGTTGACATCTTTTCCAATGACCCCTTTGTTGGTTTTAATGCCGGAAGCCAAAGCTGTTGCAGCGGCTGCTGAGTCTGTGATCAGCGTATCTGCACAATATGTTGTATTAATGCCCGCAACTTCAAAGGTGTCCATGACCAGTCGGCTGTTCGGGTTCTTAAGTTGATCCTGAAGAAAAAATTCACTGAACTGGCGCTGGGCAGCGCCTAATCCATCGCCGATGAAATAAAATACGTACTTGGGTTGTCCGGCCAGAGCCGATGCCGTCATGAAAAGCAGTACCAGGCTGACAGCCAAAATAGATTTAATCTGTTTTAAAAATTGCATAGGTATTTCTCCTTGAATAATTGTTAAACACCGTGGGAAAACTGACGCAGCTATACTATTTCATTTGGGTTAGGATTGGTTGTGAAACGTAATAAGAAATTGTTAGATCTAAAGATACAAAAAAAGCCGCAAACCCATATTGACGGGTGTTGCGGCCTTTAACTGTTTTGATCTGTTAAGGCGGTATTATTGATGCAGCCTATCTATTCTTCCGCTAGCATCAGTGTGGCCGGCTCCAGCAAAAATTTCTGATCTGTTCGGTCCCCGTCCTTAAGTACAATGGCCTGGATTTTATTTTCCACAGAAACAAGGAATACTGCCTTGTCAAACAACATGTCGTAA
>NZ_JBFXHE010000271.1:0-6171 GCF_050177295.1 Desulfobacter sp. | reverse complement strand
GCATCAACGGTTCATCCGGCAACCGCACCCGGACCGGGTAGGTGTCAATGATATCGAAATCGGGACCCAGCACGTTTCCGGCTTTTCCCACGGCAAACTCAAGGCATTGGTCCCGGTCCATAAACAGATCGGGAACCTTGGAAATATCCTGGGGCGCAAAGACCGGTTCCAGATCCATTGACGGATTCCAGCCATTTGGCATTGCACCGGCAATAGCGGCAAGCTGTTCAGCCATGGCCTGGGTGTTTTGGGCGGATAATTCCAGGAAGCGCTCATGGGCTCTGGCCGTAATCTCCTGGGTATGGGCCAGCAGTCCCGGGAGTGTGTCACAGGGAAATGGCAGTGGCATATTGGGCGGCTCAGTGCAGAGATCAAACGACGTTTCCTGCCGGGCCGGTTCAAAAGCCTCGTTGGCAATCAAGTCCCTGGGAAAAGGCGGGCGGGTCACAGGAATCCTTATGCAGGTGGATGTATGCCCGTTTTTCTCCCGGGTCTGCGCAGCCTGACAGGTGTCGGCACCTGGCCCTGAATGATGGCAGCCTGACAAGATAACATGCCCTGCAATACCATCCCGGGTCAGGCATCCTGCCACAGCTGTCTTGGGAACGCCGGGTAACTTGTGCAAAGGCGCGGGAAATTTTCGGGTGTAAAGACACAATGCTGCAGCCGTAACGGTAAAAAGGCCTGCGGCAGCCCCGGTATGCCCGGACAAAGCAGACGGACAGAAAATGGGCAAAGCATTGTCAAGTGGGCAGACCTCCCCTGCCCCCAGAAAGTGAGACGCACTGTGCGTCACTGCACCAAGCCCGATATCCTTTAAATCCATACCGGCATGATCCAGAGTCTTTTGTAAAGAATTTTGGACAATTGTTGACCGTGAGACATGGGCCTGCTCACCGGTTTCCCCGGCAAGTGCGGCGCCGCTGGCACCTGCCACACCATTGATCACCGCATAAATCCGGTCATTGTCCCTTTGCGCCGCATCCAGGGGTTTGAGCACCATGGCCACAGCCCCTTCCGAAGGCAGGGCCATGGGGTCCGTGCCGCTCAAAACCAGATCCCGGGTAAAGCTTCTGATGTCAGCGGCAAGATCCACGGCTGCACATAAAAAGGTGTCAGTCTCGCCTGTGGACAGGGATTTAACGGCAATATCAATGGCCGTTAGTCCCGAAGCTGAATCCGCAGAGAGGGTAAAGCAGGGGCCGCCCAGTTTAAATGCCCGGGCCAGGCGGGAGGCCACAATGCCCCCAAGGGCACCCAGTGTTGAACCAAAATTGAGTGACGGCCCGATGGTGTCCAGCAGGTCACTGGATACACCGTTTTTTTGCCCCTGAATTTGCCACCTTAAATGGTAGTCCGTAGCCCCGAAATCAAATTCAATGCCCACGGCACAGCCCATGTTTACCCGGGGTGGTTGTGACGCATCCGGTTTGGCAGAGATACCGGCATCTGCCAGGGCTGCCAGGGCTGCTTTGAGCATCATCAGATGCTGGGGCAAAATCTGGCTCATCTGGTTGGGGGGGATATTAAAATCTTTGAGATCAATACTCAGATCATCCATGAACAACGTTAACCCCCCGCGGACTTCAGGGGGCAGATGATCAAACCTGCGCCATCGGCTTTCTCCAGATCTGCCTACAGTGGATTTTTCGCCCAAAATAAGCTTGGAAAAATCCCCAAGGCACTCCGCACCACCTGATATCAGCCCCATACCCACAATGGCACAGGGAACGCTTTTTTGGGCCGGAGCAGGTGTAACACCCACCGCATGAGGACGTGATTGAGCCTTAAAAGATTCCACAAGAATCTGGGCATTGATGCCGCCAAACCCAAAGGCGGATACTGCGGCCCGCAAAGGCCTGCCGTCGCCGGCAGGTATCCAGGCAGAAGGGTGATCCTGGACCCTGACACCGCTATTCTTAAAAGGGGAGTCATCCGGCAGCGCATTGAAATTGTTGGATGGCGGCAGCACCTCCTGGTTCATGGCCATGACCGTTTTGATGAATCCGGCAGCCCCGGCACCGGTCAGCAGATGGCCGATATTGGACTTTACCGAACCAATGGATAAGGCGGTATCCATGCACTGATATTTTTGACGCATCTGCATGATACTGTGGACTTCCACCTGATCCCCCTTGGGGGTTCCGGAACCGTGGCACTCCATGTACTGGATATCATCAAAAGACCAACCGGCCATGTCAAAGGCACCGGTCATGGCCCGGACCTGACCTTCACTGGCCGGAGCCACCAGGTTGCCTTCAATATCGTTGCTCACCCCCCATCCTTTAATCACGGCGTGGATGGTGTCCTGGCAGGCCAGGGCATCGTCCAGGCGTTTAAGCAGGACCAGGCCTGCCCCCTCCCCTACCACCAACCCATCGGCATCCCGGTCAAAGGGGGCGCACCGGCCCGTGGGCGACAGGGCCTGGAGCTGGGTAAATCCCACCTGGGTGTAGAGGGACTGGGGCCGGGATACCCCGCCGGCCACCATGGCGTCCACCCTTCCGGAGAGCAGTTGTTCGCAGGCAAGCTTTATGGAAAACAAAGAAGACGCGCAGGCCGCATCCAGGGTAAAACTGCCGCCGGCCAAGCCCAACAGCCTGGCCAGAATTGACGCAGGTGCCGACAGCATACCCGCGCCCCAGGCTTGTTCCCGGGAGGGCATTGCAGGATTTGGCGCCAAAAAAAGATCGCGGGTCAGCCGCGATGCGCCCGGTGTGGGCAGGGCAATGGCAGCCAGCACAACCCCTGTGCGCGCCCGATCTGCTTTGGAAAGGCGTGCATTGGCCATAAGATCAATGCCGGCGGCAAGGGCTAAATGGTGCACCGGGTCCAGGGCCTGGAAAAAATCATTATCCAGACCATGTCCAGCCATATCCGCCCCGCAAAAGTCAAAATCGGAAGAATTAAACACCGATTGGGAAATCAGCCCTGCAAACCTGCTGCGGGCCTTATCCGGCAACGGCGTGCCGGCGCGGTTGTCCACCATGATGTCAGCGGACACACCCCACCGGTCTGGGGGAACCTGGATTACACTTGATTTTTTTGCCATGACATTGGCAATGAACTGCCCAATGTCACGGGCACCGGGGAAAATACCGGACATGCCGACCACGGCAATATCTGCACGTTTTAAAGTCATGGAGCCCATATAGTTGACCCGGAAAAAGATTGCAAGACAGCTGTGTAAAACTTGTGTAAAACGCTTGCAAGGTCATTCGCTTTGGAAATTAAAAAAGGTCAGGAGTGACAGGGAAAGTCCACACTCTTCTACACTTCGTATTTAATTTTACTCTGACCCCAGTTATCTTCCAGTTATCTTAGAATATCTTAATCTGAAAGGTATTCATGGGGTTACCCCCAATGCATGCCAGTAAGGTCTGAATCCCAATTCCGCAATCTTCTCAATAAGCGTCAAAAATGGCTCATAATCATTTTTCGTATGGGCTCTATCAAGCGTCTCGTAATATTCCAACCGCTTTTCCACAGGCAGGACAACCGGTGGGAACCCGTTTTTCATCAGTTCCAGATTCATCAGCAGCCGTGACGTTCTGCCATTGCCGTCCACAAAAGGATGGATTTTCACAAAATCACCATGAACACGGGCCGCCCGTTCCACCGGATGGAGAGACGCCCCCTCGGTTTGATACCAACTGATAAAGCTTTGCATTTCACTTTCTACATGCATGGCATCGGGCGGAACATGATCGGCACCTGAGATGATGACATTCGTTTTTCTATAAACACCCGCATTTTTGTCATCAATATTTTTCAGGATCAATTGGTGAATCGATTTAATCTGCCATTCAGACAGAGGCTCATTTTTTTTGACCAGATCTTCAACGAAAAAAATGGCTTCCCTGTGGTTGATCGCTTCAAAGTGCTCCCGCATGGTTTTCCCGCCAACGGTGATCCCTTCCAGAGCAACCTTGGTTTCTTTCAGTGTCAGCGTATTGCCTTCGATAGCGTTTGAATGATAGGTCCAGCGAAGAACCAAGTCCTCATGAAGATTCGAAACAATCTCTGGTGGCAGTGGACGGAAGGAATCCAGTTTTTCCTTAAGATGATCCAGTTTTTTATATTTGGTCATGATGTTTTTCCATATTCTGCAGGTGTTTTTATCAACTGATTGCCGAAACCGCCATATAATTGATCCGTTTCCCATTTTTGCGGATTATGCCGGATATAATTGCGGATATGGTTCAATTCATTTTCGTTGCGGATAATATGTTCCCAATAATTCCGTTGCCATAATCTGGTATCGTTCATATTTGGCAATTGCCGTACCCGTTTGGTCACCGACGATTTAAATCCACGAACAATATCCCCCAAAACCACCCGCGAATCCGTAGGGGCGGATTGCATCCGCCCGTTTACCGTCCGCCCGTTTTCGGTCAATGGCCGCGTGTTGTTAGGCAGGCGCGTGTTGTTAGGCAGGCGCGTGTTGTTAGGCGGGCGCGTGCAACGCGCCCCTACGGTGATGATGGCGTGAAAATGGTTGGGCATTATTATCCATTCATCCAATTGAATATTTTTACGCATTATGGGCGTTTTTTCCCATTCGTCTGCGACGATTTCCCCTGCGTCATTCAACCGCATTTTTTCATCAATAATTTTGCCGAAACGATGAATTCGATCCTGTGTACAAATGGTGATAAAATAATATCCCGGTTGTGAATAATCATAATTTTTCAACCGGATAGATTGTCGGTTGGGCAACGGATTATTCATATTGATTCACCACCTCCGGTTTTATCCGCCATTCGCCGGCAAGAATCTTTGGCATCAGCCCCCCGTTTCTGGGTTTTGTATTTTTCTGCGAGCTGTTTAAGAAGATCTATTTCTTGCTGGCAAATTGACAGTGCGTCAGCAATCTCTTTCTGTTTTTTGAGAGGTGGAACTAGAATCTTAATGCTCAGAAAGTCTGGTATGCTTATCTGTTTCCCGTCCCGGATACCGATTACGGCGAGATTCAAGTACTTCTCAATGAAGATGTAGGACTTAAAAAATAGCCGGTAAAAGTTACTGTTCAACTCAATTTTCAGTCTCAACACTGTGTACGCTGGGGGTGGTGATGTAAAAAGTATGCTATGCTTTCTATACATGACCAAAATTGATATAAAAAAAGACTAACTCAAATGATTTAAGATGGTTATAAAGGTTTTTGGAAAAACAACACGTTTTTCTAAGTGCACGTCGAATTCTGTGTCTCAATCTGCAATTATTTCCTTCAATTCGAACAGTATTGGCTTTCCCCGTAACATGATTGTCGGATTTGAAGGTTTTTACAAAACTTGTCCAGTCGTCCGTATAAATCGTGTCAAACGTGATGCCCAGCTCTGTAATTTTTTTCCGTAAATCTCTTGCGGTAGCCAAATTACGCTTGCCCCAAACCCAGGCGACTATCTCTCCAGTTGCTCTATGATAAGCATAAATCAGCCAGACTTTATTCTTTTTTGAACCGACGTAAGTCCAAAATTCATCAACTTCCAGTTTGTCGTAGTGAGACTGCTTCGGATTTATTTTATAGTTTGAATTTGTAAGCGTTGATAACACCTTGTTAATACTAATTTTTTCGATTTAAGCAATATCTCTAACGGCCACTCCTCTGGCGAACATTAACAAAATTCTGTCTTTTAACTCTGAATGACACCCTTTGTAACTCAAAGCATGATTACCGATAAACTGCCTACCACAATCATTGCAATAGTAATTTTGTTTACCATCTATTTTTTTGCCTTTTTTTTTATTTTTATTCCTGAGCAAACAGGACATTTGAGTGCGATTTCAATTTTCATATTCCAAACATACACTCTTTTGGTTTAAAAATCGCAATATTTATGTCAGCATACTTTTTAAATCACCACCACAAGAGACTGGACGCAAAAGGGCGAAGCTCCTTTGGCGCTCTTTATTTCAGAATCAGTTCCAAGCCCTGGAAAACTGAACGAAACAGAAGAAAACAAGTAAACACGGACATGCCTGTGCAAATCAGGATATCGATTTTTCCGGATCTGCGACGCTCCTCATACCCAAATAGAAAGGCCAGGATAAAGCCTGCGGCAAACCCGCCGCCATGGCCCCAGTTGTTAATGTTCGGCAGGATCAGTCCAATCAGCACCAGGCTGAAAATCCAGGACTTGGTCTGATCAAATACCATTTTTCCCCAGA
>NZ_JBFXHE010000270.1:0-6227 GCF_050177295.1 Desulfobacter sp. | reverse complement strand
TGTGGCACTTTATGGGAAAAAAGTGCTGCTGGTTGACTGCGACCCCCAGGCAAGTGTATCCCAATGGCGTAAGATTGATTCAAAGGGGAATGATCATGACCTTGCACAGGTGCTGGCCGGCAGAATACGCGTTCATGATGCCGTATCCGGAACCGATATTGACGGACTGGATATCCTGCCGGCCGGTTTCGGTCTTTTTTCCATGTCCATTAAACTTGCCAGGCGCACAGACAACGAAAAGCTTCTTCGCCTTGTTATTGATGAAATCAAGCATGACTACGACATCATTATTCTTGATGCGCCTTCATCCTGCGGCTATCTGAGCATCGCCGCCTTGACCGCAGCAGACTGGCTTGCAGCAGTGGTCATCCCGGATGAAGACTGGGTCAGTGATTTTCATTCACTGATTAAAATTGTCCGGTACATACGCAAATCCCACAATGCACCGTTAGGCATTGCAGGTATACTGTTCAACAGATGCAATCGTAAAGAACAGATGGAAAATCATGCGGTTCCCGAAGTGTTGGAACAAATTCGTCCTCTGATATATAAAACCATGATCCCTGACGATGAAATGCTTAACAAGGAGCAATCCTCCCTCAGTCCGCTCTCTTTGTACGACATTAAATCACAGGCTTCCCAGGCGTATCTTGGCATGGCCCGGGAGATTATCGGTGCATTCAATTTAAAATGAGGAGACCCCATTGAAGCTGACCAATCCGGAATCCATCCAGAAAAATGAAAAAGAGTTTATTGACACCATAAATGCCGAACTTGACTGGAATGTCATTGAGCAGATGCTGCTTGACAAACATAATTTTGGAGTTCAGGATGACATTGAATACAAGGATGGAAATCTTATCGTTTATAATAACGAAATCGCTTACAAATTTGATTTTCAAATCAAGGTTCCCCTTTCGGTAATTTTTAACCGCAGTGGTGAATGTTTATCCATGTCAACCACCGGGGAAGAAGGGGTGCTTGAAGCTAACGAAGATATGGAAATCCGGAATGCGTCCACAACTCAAACGCCTGGTGGCGGGCCGGATAAAAAAAAAGTAGAGGAGATGGCTGTCGAAATCGCTGATTTGATCTCTGAAATTAACAATAAAGCGTAGGGGGAGTATGGATATGCAGGAAGGCGGCAGCGCCAAGCGGGAGTCTGTCAGAAACCAATTGGATGAAATTCTAGCCAAGGAGATCACCGCTTTTATTGATGTGGATTCCAATATGGTGCTGATGTCTTTCAACCTTGCCACCATCTCCTGTATCACCATCAGCGTGGATCGGGAACGTGAAATCAAGGCGTATGCAGACTCTCCTCCGGAACGTTTCAACCGCAAAACCCTTACGTCTGAACTTGTGGATATCGGACTTGACCAGGACGATTACCTTGACAATGCCGTATCATCCGTCCTGAGGTCCGGCTATCTTACAACACTTTCCAATGGTGAGCTTAAAGCCGAAATGCCTGCTTTTATGATGGTTGGTTTTTTAGACTCCATGTTTCCGGGCATGCAGGGCCTTAATCTGATTGCTTTTATCCTTCAAATAAATGACGAGGTCAATTCCGGCCGTAAACGCCTTGATTTTGCAAAACAAAGCTTTGAAACAACGCTTAAAACCCGTGGCGTTTCCGTGACAAAAGACCGCGCCCAGGAACGGGCAACCGAAATGGTCAAAGGGGTTCACAAGGCAGTCACTGTGCAGTCTAAACAGATTTCAGCCCGGTTAAAAAGGGAAAAGCTCAACAGGTTGTCCCAGCTTATGAAAACCAGGAGACAACGCACTGACGGCTACCACGAAAAGGTCAGAATTCAAAATCTTTTTGACAAAGGGCCAACTCCCGAAGAAATTGAGGCTGAAAAACAAAAAGCCAGGGACGTTGAAGAGGCAGCCCAGAAAGCCGCAGAACTGGCCAAAGAGTTAGCGGAAAAAGAGAAACAAATAAAAGAAGCCGAGGATATTGCACAGGAGCTTGCAGAACAGCTTAAAATTATTGAAGAAAAAGAAAAGGCTGCAGAAGAGGCCCAGGCTCACGCTATAGCTGTCCAGGAAAAAGCAGAAGCCCTTGCAGCAAGGGAACAGGAAATGGCTGAAAAGGAAGCCAGACTCCTCGCACTTGAAGAAGAGTTGAAACGCAGGGAAGAAGAGGTAAGAAAGGAAGCCGAAGCAAAAGAACTTGCAGCCAGGCAAGCAGAAAAGGCAACAGACCAAAATGATATTGAATCCAGAATCGCCGCCTTTGAGCAAACCCTGGCCATGCCCTGTCCTTTGTGCAGTAACGGCAGGGTCGAAGAAAAGACCACGGACAAAGGGAAAATTTTTTACTCCTGCGACCAGAAGGAGTGCCGGTTCGTATCCTGGGATAAACCCTATCATTTTGAATGTCCATTGTGCAAAAATCCATATTTAATCGAATTCATCACACCTTCGGGCACCCCGGGACTTAAATGTCCCAGGGCTTCATGCACCTATTCCCAGGACAACCTGCTGGCACCTGTTCAGCACATGGCCGCAACTTCCGCACTGTCAGATCAACCGCCCAAAAAGAAAAAGCTTGTCAGACGAGTCAAAAGACGGTGATGAATATTTCCTTATAGAAAATGAAACCGATATTTTTTATAATTTTAGTATCTTTGATAATACTGGTAGCATTCCAGGTATATGCCCTGGTCAGTCCGGAGTCCTATACACCAGGCACACAACTGGTCTCAAATATCCCAAAAACAGACCAGACCCAGCCCAAATCAAAACCGGATCGTTTAGAACCGGTTAAATTAAATAAAATCATAGAAAAGGTCACCCAGCGAAATCTTTTCAAGGTAGAGGTGGGCGGTGAAAACAACAATTCGTCTGAACCCGAGAACCTGCATCTTGAGAAGACCAGCCTGGAACTGATCCTTTGGGGGACGGTAACAGGGCAGAAAAAACAAGATGGCTGGGCCGTGATAGAGGATCTTGAAAAAAAACAGCAGGATCTATACCGGGTCAATGATAAAATTCAGGATGCTGCCATTAAATCCATATTACGCAACAAGGTAATTTTAACCGTAAACGGTAAGGATCAGATTCTGGAAGTCAATGCAGAGCCGTCGCCCCTTCTTGACCGGAAACGCACGCCCTCCGCCAGAGCCTCCAGCCCCAGGCCCCTGCAGTATCACAGACCGGACCAGAAGGAAGCGGAGGATATCTCAGATACGGGATCACAGTCAAAGCCATTGTTTAAAACCCGGCCCTATTTCAAAAACGGCGAAGCGTCAGGTGTTATGATCTACAGTATCAAGAATGACTCCGTGATCCGGCGTTTAGGCCTTCGAAACGGAGACGTTATCCTGGCCGTTGACGATGTTGAAATTCAAGATCCCCAGGATCTTGAAAATTTTGATGACAGCATCGACGATCATTCCGATATTACCATTTCTATCCTCAGGCGGGGGAAATCCCAAGAGCTGGTTTTCAGCGGACAGGATAACGCTTATTCCATCAATGATGTTAAACAGTGATACGCAGCATATTATTTATGATATCTCATTGAAAACATTTTTGATCCGACTGTTCTTGGGCATTTTTATTTTAAGTGGAATACCGAAAGTACTTTTGGCCCAGGACCCCGTTGAAAACCACAGAAAAAACACCAACCCCGTGATTAAATTTTATCAGGACCATATATCCGGCATTGACGGCAACCGTTGCCCCATGTTTCCGTCCTGCTCCCGGTATGGTGCCCAGGCCATCCAAAAACACGGATTTGGCCTTGGCTGGATCATGGCCTGCGACCGCCTGCTCAGATGCGGCAGGGATGAAGTTCGCCTGTCTCCCCATGTCAGGGTCAATGGGCGCGAACTAACCTTTGACCCGGTCAGTGCCAATGATTTCTGGTGGTTCTCACCCAAACCGTCTGCCATTGAAAATAACTTACCGGAAAAAAACCTGTATCATTCAGATTCCGGCCCGATGCCGGATTTGAATCCGGATCAGCAAAAATGACGCATCCAATAAAAGAACTGCTGATATACCTGGCCGTCCTTGCATTTTTTGGGGGCCTTGGTTCACCATTTGCCCATGCGCTTTCCAATGATCAACCCGGCCTTTTTATTACGGCAGACATGCAGTTTGACTACGCCCTGAAACTTTTTGAACAAAAAGATTTTACTGCGGCCCAGGTCGAGTTCAAACGGTTTATCCATTTTTTCCCCCAGGACCCCAGGCATGACCGTGCCGATTATACCGCAGGCGTTGCTCTGTTTTACTCGGGGCAGTACTATGAGGCTGCCCGGCGGTTTGATACAATTATCCGGCAGTCCAAGGATATAGACAGTTCATGGGCACAGCACTCCTGCTTTATGCAGAGTCAGGCCTTTGAAGCCATGGGAAACACGGGTTATGCCCAGGTTGTTCTGCAAAATTATTTAAAACAGACCCGGGATACCGATACAAAAGACCGAATTTACCTGGAACTTGCCCGTATGCATATCCGGAACACTGTGACGCCGGGAAAAGATGAGCTTGACTATGCCCGTAAAAATCTAATGCTGATCAGTCCTGGAAAACAGCGGGAATACAAAGTAATAAAGCAACTGGAAGCCATTGACCATGCCGTGAATGCACCGGCAAAAAGCCCTGTGCTTGCTGGGATTCTGGCCATTATACCCGGGGGTGGCATGCTGTATTGTGAACGGTATAAAGATGCATTTATCAGTTTCTGCTTTAATACAGGATTAATCTGGGCCGCATACACGGCCTTTGACCATGACAATCCCGCCCTTGGCGGTGTCATTACCTTTGTGGAGACCGGCTTTTATTCAGGCAATATTTACGGTTCCATCACAGCAGCCCACAAGTACAACAAAGCAGCCCAGATAAAAATCCTGGACAAAACCTTTGACGTTGAACCTGGGTTTGACCCGGTAAATAAATCTTTTCTCCTGCAATTAAAGCACGATTTCTGAAATCAGGCACAATTGATGAGATTCGGGTGTGTTCCACCTGTTGGCACTGGTTTATCTCATAAAAATATCCCGGCAACAGCTCCGGTCATACATGTGGCTAAAGTGCCTGCAATGATGGAACGGAATCCTAAAGATACGATTTCATCCCTTCTTTCCGGAACCATGGCACCCATGCCGCCGATCATAATACCCAGGCTGCCCGGATTTGCAAAACCACACATGGCATATGAAATAATGATGCGGCTGCGTTCACCTATTTCGCCTGCCGGAATGCGGGCTAAATCAAGGTATGCTATGAATTCGTTAAGAATGGTTTTGGTTCCCATCAAAGCGCCGGTGGCAGGGGCTTCGGACCAGGGGATGCCCATCAGCCATGATGCCGGCGCCATGATCCAGCCCAAAATCCGCTGCAGCGTGAATGGCTGCCCTTTTAACAATGGTATGAGTCCAAGTGCCATATTGATCAGGCTCACCATGGCCACAAGAACGATGATCATGGCCACAATATTGATCATAAGATCAATGCCGGACACCGTGCCCTTGGTAATGGCATCCATGACGCTTTTATAAACCGTTGGCGTGGACAGGCGGCCCTCTGTTACATCTTTGGTTTCAGGGATCATTATTTTTGAAATCAGAATCGCAGCCGGTGCACTGATAATGGAGGCGGTAAGAATATGCCCTAAAATACCGGGTATTACAGGCGTAAGAATCGTGGCGTAAAGTACCATGACAGTGCCTGCAATGGTGGCCATACCGCAAGTCATTAAAGTAAATAACTCACTGTGGGTCATGGCGGATAAATACGGTTTGACCAGCAAAGGCGCCTCCACCATGCCCACAAAAATATTGGCTGAAATCCCGATGCCTTCAGCCCCGCCGGTACCCAGTGTTTTATTGAGAATCACGCTGAAGAAACGCACCACGGCAGGGATAATCTTCCAATAAAACAGCAGCGCAGATAGTGCGCTCATGACCAGAATCAAGGGCAAAGATTGAAATGCAAGGATAAACGAAGCCCCGGGATAGGATTCCTGGAAAGGAAGCGCTCCGCCGCCGATGTATCCGAACACCATGGCTGTGCCCTCCCCGGTTGCCTTTGAAATAGCGGTCACTAGACCGTTTAAATAAAGAAAACCCTGGCGTATCCATGCAAACTTCAGCGTTACCATGCCAAGAACAAGTTGCAAAAATATAGCTAAAATAATCAGCCTGGCCGAAATTTTTTTTCTATTCTCGCTTAATAAAACAGCAATACCTGAAAACGCAAACAGT
>NZ_JBFXHE010000269.1:0-6231 GCF_050177295.1 Desulfobacter sp. | reverse complement strand
ATGAACAAGAAGTCCAAAAAATTTTGATTTTCGGTTCTTTCATAAAATCTGATACCCCAAATGACATCGACATAGCCGTATTCCAAAACAGCAAAGGTGGTTATTTGAGTTTATCAATGAAGTACAGGAAACTGTTAAGAACTTTGATAGCAACTATTCCATTCGATGTAATTCCGATTAATCCTGATGCAGCAAGCGGTTTTTTAGACCATATAAAAGATGGGGATGTCATTTTTGAAAGGTGAAACAAAAATATGGTTGAGATATTCTAAAGAGAATTTTGATTCCGCTAATGTGCTTAAAAAACATGCTTTTTAACCCATGTATTTAAAATGTGCATCAGTCAGTTTAAAAAGCACTAAAAGCGGGAGCAGTGCTCCTATCTTGAAAGACAAAATAACCCTTTTGTCACAGTTGTAAAGGAAATTTTTATGACAACTTTAACAATAGAATTACCTCAAACAGTATTTTCAGCTCTTCATGCTGATCCTGACGAATTTATCAGGCAAATGCGTATCGCAGCCGCTATAAAATGGTATGAGCTTGGGAAAATATCACAAAATAAAGGTGCTGAAATAGCAGGGATTTCCAGGGCGGAATTTATTGATGTGTTATCAGTCTCAATGGTTTCTCCATTACAAATTACACCGGAACAAATAAGAGACTATGATGGAGATTGACCACTGGGCAGTTGTGGATGATCTTGCTGCTCGCCGTTGTGCAAAAACATTTGGTATTCAAACTATCGGAACAGGTGGGCTTTTGATACTTGCAAAGCGAAGAGGAATTATTAGATCTGTAAAAAGAAGAATTGATCGTTTTCGTGATGCTGGACTTTATTTGTCTGAGTCTATAATTCAGCTTCTTCTTTCTGAAGCAGGTGAATAAATCCGGTATTGCCAATCTGACGCACGAAGAAACGAACACATAAAATGTTTAAAAAAATTGCAAAAACCCGAAAACCACTGATGGTACTGCACTGTAAGGCATGATACAAAAACTCAAACTCATACAAATACTTGTATTCGCCTGCATGGCCGTAGTCATCCTCAATCAACTGATTGGTAATGCACATGCGGTAACCCCATCCCAGGTGCTGGTTCTTTACAACGCAGACTGGAAAACAGATGATCCACTTACTGATCCAGGGCAGGATTCCAAAGAGATTGCAGATCATTATATTTCTATGCACACGGACCCTGAAACCGGTGAAAAACCTTATGTTTTAGGGCTCAGTTGTGGAATCGAAACAAATCACCTAAAAGGCAGATCTCTCAATGAGCATCATCTCGCCGAAAGAACCCAAGACAATACGTCAGGTGTTGTTTTAACAAAAGATGGGAAAATATTAAAATTTGCCACAGATGATATGCGTGACAGCCGGTTGTTCGAATTCACTCTTCCCCGGGAAAAAGATAAGAAATGGTTGCCTGACACCCTGAAGGTCCAGCTCAAAAAGAATCTTAAAAATACGTTACCGCTGGTGGATAATGGAAAAAGCCTGCATGGCAATCGCGTGCAGGTCCAGATTGATGGGCCATGGAATGTTCGGGCCAATGCCCGCAGCTTTCTTTCAGGCTCATTTTCTGCTTATGCAAGCTGCAAAGACGCCTCGGGACAGCTGCATAAATGGGAAGCAAAGTATACGGATTTCCAGGATGTTGAATTGAGTGAAACCGGCCCGGACGGTAAACGCGACGACCAGATGTATCTTTCATATATAGAAAACCAGGTTAAAAATTTCCTGGAGGCCCCTGAAAACGCCAGGGCGGACGGAACACTGCTGAAAGATCACATTCTGTTCATGGTGGTTTGCTATGGGCTTCCGAGGACTGTCGTAGCTCCGTATGGCATTGCCCGTGGGGTTACAGAACATATAAACAACTATGGCAGTATCATTAGTCTTGAACAACGACTCCAGCTTATGTATTACGATCTTGAAGCAATCATGGGATCACAACCCCAACCCCAGCGATTCCAAAACCTCGGCCCCTTTACTGCATTTTATTTTAGAACGCCCCAGGCAAGACCGTTGTACGGCAGAAAAGCCAACCCTTTTATGCATCCATTGGTATATGAAAAGAAAAATGGCTCTCTTGATAAAATACCAGCGCCGGTTTCTTTTACGTCAAAAGAACGAAAGCGTTTTAAAAACAGACAATTGTTTTTTGTGATGCGGATTGATGCCCCAACGCCCATGGCGGCGAGAGGACTCATTGACCGGGCGGTCTACGCTTCAAGATATGGTGGGCTGGCCATGGGTAAGATGGATGGAATGATTAACGAAAAAACTGAGGACAGGGTTGGCAAATTGGAGTGGACGAACGCCGGACAATGGCTCTGGGGAAAGGGGATTCATCATCTCTACTACGGCGGTGCAGGCAGAGACCTGTTGGCGTTTCTGCGATTTTCACCAACGAAGGACTTCTTTAACCGAGAGCCGGTTTATCTGCCAGGCGGGATAGCCAGCACGGTTATTTCCCATAACGGCTGGAAAAAAGGTGAGCTGGTGAGAGATATAGCCATGGGGGTTACCATTACAGCCGGTGCTGCTCGAGTATATAACGGAGCCCCACACATTCATAACAAAAGTTGGTGGGATGATGACATTTTTTATCCTTTTTTTCTTAAAGGGTATACGGTTGGAGAACTTCTTCTCATGAATCAAGCCCATTTGGGGTGGATCACAACTTTTATAGGAGATCCTTTGTATAGTTGGCCTCTGTCTGGATCTAAAGACACTACTACACCTGAATTTGAACAAAATAAGGATGTTCATATAATTACTAAAAAAGGGGCAGACAACGCTCAGGAAGTCTGGCTTAGAGTGAAACTTCATTCATCTTCTGTATCGCCTGAAACCGCACAGTTTAAAGCAACTTCTTCCGATGGCAAAGTGATCTTATGTGAGTCATTTGAAGGGGCTCCCTATATTTTCTTGGGGAACAAAAAAGAGGTACTTAACCAGAAGTGGCAATTAGAGATGAAGGATCCTTACGGGAATAACTATGTGACAAATATAGCTACCGATTTAAGCCGGGACACCCTTTAGAATAAGGATCTTATAGGGTGTCCTATTTTTGAGGCTTACATGCTAAAAGACTCTGATTAACCGGTTTAAACTTCCCGGATGCGGCTCTTTTATGACAAAACTGATTTGAATTCAATAATATCTTTAAAAACATTTTGAGAAAAATCACACAACTGAAATGACTGACGCCCGCATTATTTTACGAAACCTCACCGCCAACTGGGTCGGCCACGGTGCCAACCTTGTGGTGATGTTTTTCTTATCCCCGTTTATTCTCCATACCCTCGGGGTCACTGAATTTGGTATCTGGCAGCTGCTGACGGTGCTGACCGGGTACATGGGCATCCTGGATCTGGGTGTAAGGGCCGGCACCGGCCGGTATATCATTTTGTATCTGGGACAGGATGATCTTAAAAAAGTGGATGAAACCATACGGACGGGACTGGGGCTTTATACAGTTATGAGCAGCCTTATTCTGCTTGCAGGTGTTATCCTGGGACTGGTATTCCCCATGGTCTTTCCCACTGTTCCCGTTGAATACCATACCACCGTGACTGTGCTGCTCCCTGTGCTTGCCGTCAATATATGGATATCCGCCTTAAGAACCATACTTTCCAGCCTGCTGGCAGCCTATGACCGGTTCGACCTGGCTCAGGGTTCCGACCTGATCATGCTGGCGGTCCGCACCATCGGCACCATTGCAGCCCTAAAACTGGACACCGGCCTGGTGGGCCTGACCGTGGCCATCATCAGCTGCAACCTGGTGGGCCTGGGTGTCAACCTGATGCTTTCCCGAAGGATACATAATTCACTGAAACTCTGGCCCCTGATATTGAAAAAAGAACGGATAAAAGAGCTGTACAATTACGGCATAGGCGCTTTTATCATTGCCGTGTCTGCAAAAATCATCGGGCAGACCGACCTGATTCTGGTGGGAAATCTTATCAGCATCGATGCGGTAGCCGTATACAGTGTCGGTGCCATGCTCATTTATTATTCAGACACTTTTGTCAAACAGATCAAAGGAACTTTTTTCCCCTCCTTGCAGCGGGCGGTTACCCGAGGTAAATTCGGGGAGGTTCGGTGGTTACTTCACAGAATGATGCGCCTGATGCTGATCCTTGGGATTCTCATGTATGTCGGTTATATTTTCTTAGGCAAATCATTTATCTCTCTCTGGATGTTTGATCCTAAATCTTTTCCGTTGACATCGGTTACCACAGCTGCCAAAGTAATGGCAATTCTTTCCTGTGCAAAGCTTTTATTGAATCTCGGCCAATTCAGTAGGAGCCTTCTCGAAGCCACAGGCCATATCGGATTTGCCGCAAAAATGACTGTTGTTGAAGCCGTTATTAATTTGATCCTGTCCATCTCTTTTGTCGTTGTTTTGGATTGGGGAATGCTTGGAATTGCCGCGGGCACTTTAGGTTCTCACCTGCTTATTCAAACGGTCATTTTACCGTCTTATGCATGTCGGAAAGTTGGACTGAACTGGGGCAAGATCCTCCTTACAACCGGCAGCAGGGGGTTGCTTGTAGGTGGCCTTTTTGCTATGGTATGCTATTTTTTGCAACATTTTTTCTTAACACCCACCTGGATAGCATTTTTTATCCAGGTGACTATTTGTATTATATGTTACATCCCCATTGTATTGCTCTTACTTTTTTCACCAGATGACAGAAATCGTCTATTAAAAAAAGCAAATGGAATAAAGAAAGCATTTAATTGAAACTAAACAACCACCGGTTAGAAACCGGTGGGATTAAGCTCGCGGAATGAAAATCCAGCAATACCGGCTATAGCCGGTTGGGGTAACTACTTGATATCAAAATTATCATTGGGGTCTTTTCCAAAATGATGCTCAAGATACTCTTGAATCATATCCTTTGTCAGCTCACCGGAGGTCACGCAAAAATAACCTCGTGCCCAAAAGTGCCTTCCCCAATATCGTTTTTTAACATAAGGAAATTCCTCAAAATTTTTCCGGGAAACTCTACCCTTTATTCTGCGCATGATATCAGATGACGATATATAGGGTAAAATTGGGTCACTATTAATAAGTAGTTTTTTTGATTGGAAAGTATGGGAATAAAGTCTAAAATACTCTTCTTTTCGCTCGATAAATTTGTCCGTTTTTTTGGTCTAAGTCAAATGTCAACAATCATATTTTTTTTGCCACCTTGGACTTTACCTTTTCTTTTAAAAAGATACGGAGCACAAATCGGTGAGAATGTTATTTTCCGACAGGGAATACGATTTATAAATTTGTCTTCGGGGGGGTTTTCTAATCTTCAAATAGGGAACAACTGTTATTTTGGCTATGAGTGCATGTTTGATCTAACGGGTAAAATATTAATTGAAGATGATGTAACACTCTCTCCAAGGTGTACAATTTTGAGTCATCAGGATGTTGGAAACCGCCCTTTAGCAAAAGTTTATCCTGCAACCAAAGGGGAAACTATTTTGCGGAAAGGCTGTTGGTTGGGGGCTAATGTTACGATATTAAACAACGTTTTTATTGGAGAGAATTCAGTCGTAGCAGCTAACGCTGTTGTAACGAAAAATGTTGAAAAAAATACAGCTGTCGGAGGGGTTCCAGCTCGGTTGATAAAAGACAAACTGATTCAGGATAAATAAATATGAGTGAATTTAACATTTCCTTTAGATGGTTGGAGAATTGGTCTTCATCTGAAGAAAATTTTTTCGTCGGCGCCTGGCATCCTTCTGCTCTTTTGAATGTCAAAGTCATGGGAGATGGGTTCAAAAAGATTTCAGGAAATAATTGGTTCATTATAAGTAATTGTTTAAATAACTCTGCGGAAACAATCGGGCCACTCCATGGTGAACCCAATCAATCAGGGGGATATTCAAAAGCTATTTTGTTCTCCGGTTATTTGCTTGAACCAAGTCTGCATACGTTTTCAACCTCTGCGCAAATTTTTAATTATTTCAATGGAAATAAACCTCTTGATTATAATGGTGTCTTTTCTTTAATTAAAATTGAGGATAGTGGGAAAAGGATTGAAATAAGATCTGATGCTTTTGGTATCTCTCCATTATATTATCGTATTTATAAAGTAAGCGGTGTATGAACCACACCTTTTTAAGCCTATCGGGGTGTTGTATAGTTTTCCAGCAAGTTTTTATCCACGTTTTGTGGCATCAAAGCTTTAAATTCGTCTTCCGTCATGGCTTCCGGT
>NZ_JBFXHE010000268.1:0-6236 GCF_050177295.1 Desulfobacter sp. | reverse complement strand
AACCCCAGACCAGACGGTATTACAATGATATATAACAATGCCCCCGGTGCGGCCAGGTGTACTGGCCAGGTTCTCATCGGGATCATATTCTTGAAAAAATGAGAGCTGCCGGCCTGGGAACAGATATAACCTGACCGGCCTGGTGGTCCCCTGGCAGTCTATGCTTCTCACTCAACAACAAAGCACGCTTGCTTTTTTATTAAAAATAATTGTACTCCCAATTATAATTGAAATACGTTGTAAGGAGTGTGTTACCGATAGGAACTATTGACACCCTTATAGCTGGCACCGCCTTGAGCATAGATGCTGTCTTAATAACACATAACACAAAAGAGTTTGAACGGGTTGAAGGGTTAAAAATTGAAGATTGGTTTTAACTCAACTTTCGGGAAGGCGATGAGGATGTAATGAACATCACATTAAAACGCATATGAAATAGCCACGTTACATTTATTGGCAATTAGATTTGTACGGATTGATAAAAAAAGCAGATGACCATCATTGAAAAGCATGCAAAGAGCCCGGAATCTACCCTGAAACGCATTTTGAGTGCCGGGCAAAAGGATTCGGGAAACGGACTACATTTTCCAGAATCTGCGTTCTCTGATTTTGCAGGTAAATTCGTTTGCCGCCGCTATCCGGCCAAAAAAATCCTTATCAGGGCCGGAGATATGTGGGATAAAGTATTTTTTCTCCATCAGGGCATCATCCGGCTCTTTTATACGGACGTTTTGGGTCGCGAGTTTAACAAGGGATTTTTTCTTGAAGGGCAATTTCTTTGGCCTGTGGCCCCGTCCGCCCGGGTGGAGAAGAGTCTGTTTACAATTGCAACCATAGAAGCGGTTGATGCCTCTGTCTGCAAATTTGAGCTGTTTTATCATTGGCTTCATGGTCACGGCATCTGGGAACACTTTGCACTGCCTCATGCAGAGGCCCTTGCCGAGGATAAGTTTGCAAGGGAGTATGAGTTTCTCATGCATACGCCCCAGGAGCGGTATCTTGCATTTTGTAAAAAAAATCCTGTTCTTGCCGAAAGGCTTCCTGCTTACCACCTGGCCTCCTATCTTGGAATGACCGATGTGTCTTTGTCCAGAATCAAATCAAGAATAAAAAATGCCGCAAATTAACCCGTGTTAATGAAAAAAGAAAAATTTCAGGTAAACTCCTGTGCATCAATAACCCGTAATTATCACAGGAGATATTATGATTACATTCAAAGGAAAAACTGCAGTTATTACAGGAGGTAGTGACGGCATAGGATTCGCCATTGCAAAGATCTTCGCTGCCCATGGCGCAGACCTTGTTATCGTAGGAAGAAACCCGGACAAGTTGGCGGAAAAAGCCCACAGCCTCACCCTGAACGGCAACCATGTTTTGCCCGTGGTAGCGGATATGTTACAGGCAGGTGCCGTGGAAAAAATTTTCCATTCAGTTGAAAAACAGGGTATCCAGGTGGATATCCTGGTCAACAACGCCGGAATAGCTCGATTTACACCATTTTCCCAGATGTCTAAGGTTGATTTTGACCGACATTTTTCATTAAACGTCCGGGTTCCCTACTTTTTGACCCAGATCTTTTTGGGACATCTAACAGAGGCCCGGGGCAACGTTATTAACCTATCATCCTACTTTGCAAAACGCATGCTTTCGGATCGGCCATCCACAGCCTATTCGGCCTCAAAAGGGGCTGTCGAATCTTTCACAAAGGCTTTGGCCTTTGAACTGGGACCGTTGGGGATCAGGATCAATGCAATTGCTCCAGGCACCGTTTCTACCCCGCAGGTGGCGTACAACCATGATCGCCTGGATGATGAGGCAAAAGACCGGTTCGATACCATGGTCCGTTCCATCTATCCCCTGCAGCGTCTGGGTGAGGGGGTGGACGTAGCACACCTGGCCCTGTTCCTGGCATCTGAAAATGCCGCATGGATCACCGGTGGCATTTTTCCAGTTGACGGAGGGCTTACCACGAATTGAGCCTTTCCAGTTTACGGCGATGATTCAAAAGGTCTTGATGCTCAAGAGATCCAACACCCGGACGGTCGCGTTATCATGTTCCAGATCCAGTCGCGGCCAAGAGGCACCGCTTATCATTTTCTTACGCAATCGCTTTGGATTGTCGGAGCGCAACAGCAACACCGTGTCCAAGATCATTTCTACCGTCGCTGAACACCGGATTGATCAAGACCCGGGATCGCCGGAGCCGGAGTCACACAAATACGTCGGGATTTTGTTTCAGTTATTTTGGAGCCTTGGCCCCTGGTAAAGTTTATGCTGCAAGATCAAAAGTGAAAGACCCATTAAAGGTTTATTTTCTTTGTTGGCGACCTGCTTAGATTTGTTGACGATCAGGGCATCCGCAAAATCAGCTTCTTTACCCTTCACCGGTTTTGCATTTCGATAATCGGTCAGCGCCAGCCACACGGCCTGACCATCTTCAAACCTTATATTCGGTTCCTGGAACAACGACTGAATAACTGTCACCAGTCGAACAAAAAACCGTATATAGCTGAAACGCCATAAAAGAAAAATATAGCCTTTTGGACATAATTTGATATTATGTTGCTACCGACTTATTTTATTTGGAGGAAACGATGCAGCAGATCATTGTCTCTCCAAGGGATCTTGGGGCAATGCTCAAGGAATTGAGAAAACAAAAGGGGCTAACCCAGACAGCTCTGGGCAAACGGGTGGGTCTTGATCAGAAACGGGTCTCCCTGATGGAGAATGGTAATCCCAATATTCGGGTGGACAGCCTGTTCCGGCTACTTTCCGCTTTGGAAGTAGGGATAGCTCTTGAGCCCAAGTCAATTGACGGTGTCGCCCCGGGCCAAGGAGCCCGGGAAAATAATGAGGATGAATGGTGATGGGAAAGGCAGGCCGCCTCAGCGTTCTGATGAACGGTTCCCCTGTGGGCTGGCTGGCTCGCAGTTCCAAGGGGATTGTCTCTTTCGGCTATGACAGGAACTGGCTCTCAGACCGTAACAGAAGGCCTTTGTCCCTGTCTCTGCCCCTTACGGCCCAGGTCTATTCCGGAGACCGGGTTGAAAATTTTTTTGATAACCTGTTGCCGGACAACATGGCATTGCGTAACAGGCTGCAGGCCCGGACCGGGGCTTCGTCCACCCGGGCCTTTGACCTGCTCTCCTACATTGGCAGGGATTGTGTGGGAGCTGTGCAGCTTGTGCCTGAAGGGGAAAGGCCAAGTATCAAAATGGTCACGGCAGATCGAGTGGATGACTCACAGATAGAGGCTATTCTTAAGTCCTATTCTGCCATGCCCCTGGGGGTGGACATTGATGCTGATTTCAGGCTTTCCGTTGCCGGAGCCCAGGAAAAAACCGCTTTCCTCAGAATGCAGGGCGGCTGGTACCGCCCTTCCGGGGCCACACCCACCAGCCACATTTTCAAGCTGCCCATGGGCTGGCTGGGCCAGACCGGCCTGGATCTGTCAGGCAGTGTGGAAAACGAATGGCTCTGCCAGAAACTTTTGGACGCCTTTGGCATGGCTGCGGCTGACACCCAGATGGCGAATTTCGGCAGCCAGAAGGTGCTGGTGGTGAAGCGGTTTGACCGGCGCTGGTCCGCTGACGGCTCCTGGCTGATCCGGCTGCCCCAGGAAGATTTCTGCCAGGCCACGGGAACGCCTTCGGCTCTGAAATATGAGGCGGACGGGGGACCGGGTATGGCTGCAATCATGGGCCTGCTTCTGGGCTCTGACAGAGCCCATGTGGACCGGACCGTCTTTATGACGGCCCAGGTGCTTTTCTGGATGCTGGGGGCCATTGACGGCCATGCCAAAAATTTCAGCATCTTTCTTCGGCCCGGAAGCCGCTTTCACCTGACCCCCCTTTACGATGTCATTTCGATCTATCCTTTGGCCAAGGCTGGCCAGGTTTCCATGCACAAGGTGAAGACGGCTATGGCCGTGTCAGGGAAAAACCGCCATTACAGATGGAACAGCATAACCAGAAGACATTGGCTGGATACGGCAAAAAAATGCAGGTACCCGGAAGATGAAATGAAGCAGATCATTGAAAAATGCTGCGATATGGTACAAGAATGTATAGATCAGGCAGGTGCGGCCCTGCCCCCTGGATTTCCCGGTCAGATTTCATCAGCAATTTTTTCAGGGATACACCAGGCAAGGGAACGGTTGATAAAATAGCAGCCCCAATACCGAGGCAGATAAACGGGGAAGCGGATGGGAAACGAATGGAAGCTTGGCAAACCTTATCCCACCACCCAGGAAGGGGTGCTTGAACGGCTGGTTGCAGCGAATCTGATTGAACGCCTGACGGACGGTTATGCCGTCTTGAACATTGGGGCTGTTCTGCTGGCGAAAAACTTAAGATCATTTGAATCGGTATGGAGAAAAGCCCCCCGAATAGTGGTCTATAAAGGGGATTCCAAACTCAATACCCTGTCGGACCAGACCGGGGAAAAAGGATATGCAGCAGGATTTCAGGGGCTGGTGCAATATGTCATGGGCAAGCTGCCCCAAAACGAAACAGCGGAACTCCTGCAGTTGCCTGCACCTGATTTCTTAATTGAATACCGGCGGACTGTGGCGGTCATATACGGCGCAAGGGATTTCAGGGCCATGGACAGAACAGACCGGGTTCGTGCCTGTTACCAGCATTGTGTGTTACAGTGGGTGTTGCGATAAAAAATGACCAACCAATCCTTACGCAATCGCTTTGGATTGTCGGAGCGCAGCGGCAACTCCGTGTCCCGAATCATTTCTGCCGCCTCTGAACAGGGGCTGATCAAGAACGACCCGGGAGCACCGGAGTCACGCAAATACCCCCGGTATATTCCTGCCTGGGCCTGATTTTATTTCAAAGTATCTGCACCCAATGGGTACACATATAAGTAATATGCTGATTTTCAATACTTTTTTTATTTCAACGCAACAGGAAGAAGTGCTGAACGCACTTGAAATTGTACGATTGCAACAAAGGAAGAGTTATCGTGCCAAAACCAAGATGTCCTTTTGCCAAAGAATCAGAAGATTGGCAGAACGGTGCGAAAAGAATGATGTTCCATCTGTAATCATTAATACAATGTGTAGAGGCGATTATGAATCTTACTGAAGTTTTGAGGGTATCATTTCATAGAATTCAATAATACGACTCCTAATATTCAACAGCTTTCAATACCTTGTTTTCAACAATTGGCCCGCATCGTCGGTTCACTGGGTGAGATCCATTCAAAGTTGGAAGAACTAAAATGGGAAAAACTGCATGGCCTTATGGGTTCAGCTGATGGGAAAAAGTACCGTAACTTTGCCCGGGGCCTGACTTTTGAACTCATGGTTTCCCATGCCAACCGGCAGCTTTAGGTGGCGTCATAGAGAAAGCAGAAAATTTTCAAGATGGACATGCTCAATGCCTTTATATGTGCCGCCGATAATCGGGTCCATGGTCACCACTTTTTTAGGATGGTTGTCTGGAATAGCAAGAAGACTGCCGAATTCACGATCCCGGACCTTGTCATCCGGAATCATGTAAGCAGCCTGGATGTACAGGTGTTCCCCTTGTTTTTCACAGACAAAATCGGTTTCCTTTTTCCCAATTTGTCCAACGGTGACATCATATCCGGCTGTTTTCAAGTGGGTGAAAATTACGTTTTCAATAATTTTATTGATGTCTGAAGTGTTGAACCCGACCATAGCATGGCGGATGCCAAGATCCTCAAAATAGTATTTTTCTCCAATTTCAAAGATTTTTTTGCCGGCAATGTCATACCGTCTTGCCGGAAGAACAAGCTGGGCGCTGGAAAGATATGACAGGTAGTCAATGACCAGGTTGTGGGAGATTTTAATCTGCTGGGATTTCAGGTAGGTGCTTATTTTTCGTGCCGTGACCAGGGAGCCGACGTTATCTGCGAGGAAACGGCATAGCCGCTGCAGAAAGGCAACATTCCGGATATCGTACCGGGCAACGATGTCTTTGAGGATAATGGCATCTGAAACGTTTCGCAGATAATCAAAAACAATTGAATCATCTAAAGGCAGATGTTTTAAGTAGGGAAGTCCGCCAAATTTCAGATAGGTTTGCAGGCTATCCAGCCCTTGCTCAAGTCCGTGAAAAATTAAAAACTCATCATAGGTCAGCCCATATACCTTTATTTCGACGTACCGGCCAGATAGATAGGTGGCCAGCTCTCCAGAAAGCAGTTTGGCATTACTGCCGGTGGCAAAGATATCAATGCCACCACCGGCCTGAAGGCTG
>NZ_JBFXHE010000267.1:0-6260 GCF_050177295.1 Desulfobacter sp. | reverse complement strand
CCTATATCAAATCCGGTCTTGCCTCAAAGGTTCTTCTGGTGGGCGCTGAAGTACATTCCACTGGCCTTGACAAAACCACCCGGGGCAGGGATGTGACGGTGATTTTCGGTGATGGGGCAGCTGCCATATGTATCGAAGCCGTTGACACGGATGAAAATGTGGGTCTTATTGCCTCTGCATTGCATGCAGACGGCCATTTTGCAGAGGCCTTAAAAACCGAACTGCCTGCTTCCAATCTTATAAAGCGTATGCCCGATGGCGTTTCCACTGATGACCCCCGATATTTTCCGGTCATGGACGGTCCTGCCATATTTAAAAAAGCGGTGCGCATGCTTCCCAAGGTGACCATGGAAGTGCTGGAAAAAGCAGGAATGGAGTTGTCTGATATTGATCTTGTGGTGCCTCACCAGGCCAATAAGCGTATTAACCAGGCCTTTGGCCAATTTTTCAAGCTGCCTGAAGATAAAATTTTCCATAATATTGAAAAATACGGCAATACCACTGCTGCCAGCATTCCTTTGGCCCTTCATGAAGCCATTGAAACCGGCCGCATTGGCAAATCCGGAGATGTTGTGCTCTTTGCAGGCCTTGGTGCCGGTCTGACCTGGGGGGCCTCCCTTTACAGATTTCCCTGATTTCTTCATCCTGTTCCGAGGCGGTTTTGTTTGCCTGGAACAGGATTGATTAAAATATCAGCTTTGGGGGAACAGAAGATCCAAGTAAAAATTATCTGTTTTTGATGCACATGCAAACGTATATGACGGGTCGAGATTCCTTGCAGCCATTTCCTTTCGGATATCCCCGGCCATGACCTTGCCTAGCTCCACACCAAATTGGTCAAAGGGGTTTACGCCGAGAATGAATCCTTCCAGAACCGTTCTGGCCTCGTAGAAAGAGAGCAGCATCCCCACACTTTCGGGTTCAAGGTTATCAATGGTAATGATTGTTGAGGGCCGGTTGCCGTCAAAATTTCTGGCCGGGTCATCGCAGCTGCGGCCAAGGGCAAGTGCGCCGGCCTGGGCCAAAAGATTGGCCCACAGTTCCTGGTGGTTGGTCACCCCTTTGGACATTGCCTGAAGCCCGGTGTATCCCGGCGTTTTTACGCCGATAAAATCAATGGGAAAGGCCTTTCCCTGGTGGGCCAGCTGAAAAAATGAGTGCTGGGCATTGGTGCCGGGTTCCCCAAAGATAATGGTGCCGGCCGGCTGGGTCAAAGGCTGCCCTTTGGGGGAAACCGATTTGCCGAGGCTTTCCATATAAAGCTGCTGGACATGGGGGCTCAGGCGTGCCAGCCTTGATGCATAGGGAATAATGGCCTGGGCCGGATATCCCATATACAGGGTGTTCCAGATGGAAATCAAGGCCGCGGTTAAGGCGATATTTTTTTCTGCCGGACTTTCCAGCACATGGTCATCCATTATCCTGCAGCCATCCAGAAAGCGTTTGAAAACATCATACCCCAGAGCCAGACTTAATGGCACCCCCCCCACAGCCGAGGATACCGAATACCTGCCGCCGATGAAATCAAACATGTGAAAGGAAGCGAGTACTGGTGCATCGGGATCGTCTCCGGGACTTCCCTTTGCCGTGATGGTGACCATGTGATCCAAGGGGGCAATACCAAGGGCTTTTAGCCATGTGCTGACCTGATTGAGATTGGCCATGGTCTCGGTGGTGGTATAGGATTTTGAAATCACGATCCAGAGAGTGGTCTCTTGATCAATGGATTCAATAACCCGGGCAAAATTGTCAATATCCACATTGGGCAGAAATAAAAGTTCCATTTTTCTGTCAGCCCCGGCCAGGGCCTGGTAGACAAATTCACACCCAAGATATGAACCGCCAATACCAATGACAACAGCCTGGGTAAAGGGTTTCCCGCACGCCGAGCAGATTTTGCCTTCATGCACTGATGCGCAGAATTGTTCTATTTTTTCATTGACTTCTTGCATCTGCGCTTTAACGTCCATCTCCTTGAATAAAAGAGGTGAAGGGCCTGTGCCCCGGGCCGCAGTATGCAGCGCTGCACGGTTTTCGGTGGAGTTTACGATTTTGCCTTGGGTCATTTTACTAAATTTTTTAAGTGCATTGGACAACGTTTGAGATTCGCGCAACAAAGCTAAAGCCTTTTCATCAAGCCGCTGACGTGAAAAATCCATAAAAAAGCCGTCAATGCCAAGACTGAAATCGGAAAACCGTCCGGGACGGCCTAAAAGCTGCCGCAGATGGTGATCCGGCCCGCCAAGATTTTGGGCTGTTTTTGTTAGTTTTTTATGAAGTTTTTTTATGGAAGGGTCATCCGGATAAAGCAAACCAGCCGGGCTCATATTTATTTCTCCTTGCAATTATGGATTTGCTTGCCTGGTTTGTATTTATAGAATAAAATTTGAACCATGAATATAAAAAAAATTAAGGCCCTCTTAAAAAAAGGGGTGAATATTCCGAATCCATCCACCGTGTTTATCGGTGATGAGGTTGATATTGAGCGCATATCCCCGGATGGGGTAACGCTTTTTTCCGGCACCAAACTTTTGGGAGCAAAAACCCTGATCATGCCGGGCACCGTTCTTGGTTACGAAATGCCGGTAACAATTGAAAACTGTCTTATGGGTCCAGGTACAAAGCTGAACGGCGGATATTTTCAGGATACCGTGTTCATGGGGGACAATGTTTTTGGTTCGGGCGGGCATGTGCGAAAGGGCTGCATTCTTGAAGAGCAGGCCAATGCCGCCCACACCGTGGGGCTTAAGCAGACCATTCTTTTTCCCTTTGTCACCCTTGGCAGTCTGATCAATTTCTGCGATTGTCTTATGGCCGGCGGCACCAGCCGCAAGGATCATTCCGAGGTGGGATCTTCCTTTATTCATTTTAATTACACGCCGAACCAGGACAAGGCAACGGCCTCCATGATGGGCAATGTCCACCAGGGCGTGATGCTCAACCAGCGGCCTGTGTTCCTTGGGGGGCAGGGTGGACTTGTGGGGCCGATTAGAATCGCCTTTGGATGTATCAGTGCCGCAGGGTTCATTATCCGGAACAGTGAATTGCGGTGTAATCGATTAATCATGGGCGGGACAATGAGAAGTGCTTCCATTCAATGGTGTCCCGGTATCTACACCCGGCCCGACAGGATTTTCACTGAAAATGTTTTTTATATTTCAGGGTTGTATGCCTTAAAAGCCTGGTATCGTTTCATTCGTACGCTTTTTACCTGGGACTGGATGTCCCAGGCGCTTGTTTCAGGGTTGCAGGAAAATATTGATATCTGTATTCAGGAGCGGATAAAACGGCTGAATGAGTTTGGAAATAAACTTGAAGCGTCAAAGATGATGTTGCTCCAAAGGGGAAAAGAGCAGGGAAGTCAGGCTGTTGCCGTCCATGACACGGTTCTGGAAAAACTGTCCCAGGCGTCAGCGATATTTGATCAGGCTGATTATGATCTTAAAACCCCTGGGCCGGACGGGGAAAAATTTATACAACATATTGACATTCAAAGTATTCATAACAAAAAGGATTACGTGGGTATTATTCAGGGCCTTGACGAGTCGATTTCGATCATGGGGTCAACATGGCTTAAAGGCATTGAAGACCGGATTATTGGTGCGTTTGGGTTGGAAGTATGATTTAAAAAGAGCATGATTTAAAAGAAATCAGAAAGCAGGATAATCATTTTCAATGGGACAGTTATTTGGAACAGACGGTATACGGGGCAGGGCAAACACCTATCCCATGACATGTGACCTGGCCATGAAAACAGGCCAGGCTGTAGGCATTTTAACCCAAAAGTCTTCAAACCAATGCGTGGTAATAGGCCGGGATACCAGGATTTCAGGCCAGATGCTTGAATCGGCGCTTGCTGCAGGAATTGCCTGTGCCGGTGTTGATGTGATGACAGCCGGTGTTATTCCCACCCCCGGGGTGGCGTATCTGACCAGCGTCATTGAATCCTGCGGTGCCGGCATCATGATCTCCGCCTCCCATAATCCCTATTATGATAATGGCATAAAAATTTTTCAAAAAGGCGGCATGAAACTGTCTGATGACCAGGAAGCTGATCTTGAAAAAATTATCCTTGGGACACCCATTGATCTGCCTGCAAAAATTGGAACCATTGCATCTGCAAATGACGCCCAGGCCAGATATGCGCAGTTTCTGCTTAATAAATTTAATTTTCAAAAAAAGAGGAAAAAACTTAAACTGGTTATTGATACAGCCAATGGCGCGGCCAGTTTTTGTGCTCCCGCAATATTCACGCCTGACATTTTTGATGTAAATTTTATCCATAACCAGCCAAACGGAACAAATATAAATAAAGATTGCGGTTCCCAGCATACAAAAGATTTAAGCGATCATGTCAAAAAAATTAACGCAGACCTAGGTCTTGCCTTTGACGGTGATGCCGACCGTTTGATTGCCGTGGATGAGACCGGTCAGCAGATAACAGGAGATACCTTGCTGGCTATTTTGTCCCGATTTGCCAAACAGACTGGAAAACTTGGCAATAATATTGTTGTAAGTACGGTCATGAGCAATGTTGGATTTGGCAATGCCATGGCGCAATTGGGGATTAAGCACGAAATAACCGGGGTAGGGGACAGAAAAGTGCTGGAGCGCATGAAAGAAACCGGTGCCCTCATCGGCGGGGAAGATTCAGGCCACATGATTTTTCTGGACGAACATACCACAGGCGACGGTGTCTTATCGGCACTAAAGCTTATAGAGGTATTGTTGGAAACCAATACACCCTTATCCCAACTTGCCAAAGTCATGACTGTTTATCCCCAGGTCCTGATCAATGTTGACGTGGACGCATCTCGTCCCGACTTTATGAAAATGCCTATGGTTGCAGATGCTATTAAAGAGGTTGAATCACAGCTTGGCCGCCAGGGCAGGGTGCTTGTGCGGTATTCCGGTACCCAACCGTTGCTCAGGGTGATGGTTGAAGGTCCCGAAGAGAGCCTGACCCGGCAATGCTGTGAGAAGATCTGCAAGGCCATAAGAAAGAGCTTAAAGAGCTTATAGAAGAATTAAAAATCCCGGAACAAAATTTCTGCTCCGGGATTTTTGTCAAAAGAAAACCCTTAAATTAATCCCTTGCCACGCCAAGCAGGCTGAGCAGATGAACAAATAATCCCATAAAATCAAGGTAAAGGCTTAAGGCACCAAGAATGGCACCTTTGCGGACCATGGCACCCGTTGCATCCATGGGAAGGGTCACTGCCATAGATTTCAGTTTCTGGGTATCATAGGCGGTAAGACCTGTGAACAGCAAAACCGCAACCATGGAGATAATGGTCTGCATGGCTGAGCTGTGCAGGAATACATTGACAATCATGGCAATAAATATACCGATCAAGCCCATCATCAAAAACTGGCCCATCCCGGTAAGGTCTTTTTTCGTTATCATACCGTAAACGCTTGCGGCACCGAATGTCGCAGCGCAGATAAAGAAGGTGGAGGCAATGGATGCCCGGGTATAAATCATAAAGATCGGGGCAATGCAGATGCCGTAAAGTACAGTAAGGCCAACATAAAGACCTGTGGCCGTGCTTGCCTGCATTTTTTGAATCCGTGCACTTATAAATCCGCACATGACAATAAGACCGATGAACAATACCCAGGGCATGATGGGGGTGCCATATACGGCCTGCATTACGGCAGGGCTTTCAGATACAAAATATGAGGTCAGGCCGGTGGCGGCAAGACCGATGGCCATCCAGTTGTATGTGCTTCTGATAAACGTATTGACCCGGGTCATTACCCCGGTCTGTTGATAGGAAAGATTTGTGTTCATTTCGTCTCCTTTTATTTCAGATTAGTCAGGTTCTCTGATATTTTTTATTTTCACAACAATATAACACGGGCAGGGCAGATTTCAATATTATATTCTCAACTTTCGGAGGAGTAAATTTACACCCCCAATATATAATGGACCCCGAAATCTGAACCGGTTGCTAAGAGACACTTGACGTGCTAAAAGCCCGGTTCGATTTTCACCAGACAAAGGAGGTCCATGAGAAAGAATTACAGCGACAAGTTCAAAGCAAAAGTTGCGGTTGAAGTGATTAAAGAACAGAACACGATTTCTGAGCTGGCATCTAAATACGAAGTCCACCGGTCCATGCTGACCAGGTGGAAGAAGGAGGCACTGGAGGGGCTTCCCAATCTCTTCTCGACAGCCCAGAAGGACAGAAAGGAAAGTCACAACATACAAAACCTGATAGAGGATTTATACAAACAGATCGGCCAGCTCACCGTTG
>NZ_JBFXHE010000266.1:0-6273 GCF_050177295.1 Desulfobacter sp. | reverse complement strand
CCCGCAATGCTGCGTCATTGATACCGTAACACCTTTTTTTATCTGGAGTAAATCACATGAGCGTTGTCCTTGATAGTTTAAAACACAACTTCGGTGAAACTGTCATCCAGGCCCTTGAGGATGACAATGTTATTGAAATTATGCTCAATGACGATGGCCGCTTGTGGTTGGACACATTTGATAACGGTATGATGCCGGTATCAGAAATTAATCCATCAGCCGCAGCCGGTATTTTAAGTCAGGTCGCCTCCATGCTTGGAACTGTTGTTACAAAAGACCAGCCAATAGTTGAGGGCGAGTTGCCCATTGACGGCAGCCGGTTTGAAGGACTATTCCCACCGGTTGTTGCAAACCCCACCTTTACGATCCGTAAAAAAGCCACAAAAATTTTTACGCTTGAAAACTATGTTAACGCCGGGATTATGGCCCAGGACCAACGGCAGCTTATCTATGAGTCCATAACCACCAGGAAAAACATCCTGGTGGTTGGGGGAACCGGATCAGGAAAAACAACACTGACAAACGCAATTTTAGCGGAACTGGCTGAAATTGCCGGTGAAGATCGGATTGTCATCATTGAGGATACAAACGAACTGCAATGCCTGTCCAAAAACAAAGTCATGCTGCGGACAAATCAGACAACCAATATGCAGCATCTGTTAAAGGCGACCATGAGATTGCGGCCTGATCGCATTATCGTTGGAGAAGTCAGGGGTGGCGAAGCTTTAGATCTGCTTAAAGCCTGGAATACTGGTCACCCAGGGGGCGTCTGCACTGTTCACGCCAACTCCTGCACCGGTGGGCTGATCCGGCTTCAGCAATTGATAGCCGAAGCTGTAACCAGCCCAATGGATGACTTAATAAAGGAGGCCATAGATTTGGTCATTTTCATAAAAAGAACCAAACAAGGCCGAAAAATAGAAGATATTGCCGTGATTGAAGACGATCAAGGAACGATGGAAGAAACGCATAAATTAAGGATTTTAAAATGAAAAAGAGAACACCCAAAATTAACTTTATTTTCCTGTTCGTAGTATTTTTTTCTTTAACCCCGCCGCCGGCAATGGCTGAATTATCAAATATCCAGAAATTAGCATGTGAAAGCATCTTGTGCCTGTCCTCTGCTGTCCGTCCTGGTGAGTGTAACCCGGCACTGAACTATTTTTTCAGTATCCGGCACAGAAAATTATCAGACACGTTAAACGCCAGGCGAGCCTTTTTAAACAAATGTCCGGATTCTTCGGCAGCGGGTATGCAGGGCTTGATTAATGTTATTGTCGATTATTCCCGGGACAATTGCACATTGGAGAGCCTGAACAATAATATGGTGTTAGTCATGATCAAAGTTCCCACAGGGTCAGGTTTTCACAAAAAATACAAAACCATTTCAATGTGGGTCGTTGACCCACAGATACCGGCGTCATGCCGCAGGTATTATGACGCGCTTATCAATCATGAATTCACGGCATACGATGATATTGTTTATTCAGGGTTGGACCTGGGAACCAGAACGACATATCAGGATGAAGATGGAGATGAACACGACTGTTATGTAATTTATGCGAAATCAACCACTGAGCAAGCCCGAATAGCCGAAGAATTATCAAGCAACCACTGGGAATGGCAATAATGAAAAAAGCCAACAAACGCATGAAATGCATAAAATCCTATGTCACGGCTGAAGAGCATGAAACGCTTAAACAACGGGCGGAACAAACCGGCTTTTCAGTGTCTGAATATGTGCGGCGGATGGCCACAGACAAGGCTGTTAAATCCACGGTCGATAAAGGGATTTTTATCTCAGCGCTCAAGGTCAATGCGGACCTGGGAAGACTTGGAGGCCTCTTTAAATATTACATTTCCAGGGGGTTTAAAAATGTATCTCCCGGAGAAGTTAGAATTCTTCTCCGGGAGATTGAAACGCGGCAGCGGGATCTTTCTCCGGTAATCTCTAAAATCAGGCAGTCGTTATGATATCAAAACGTGTTCATTGTGAACCCCGAAACGACAGTATACGGCGATTAGGGCTGTATATAGCAGGGGCCAGCCATGAAGGTGAAAAGCTTTTTGAAAAATGGACCGCAGGTTGTTATGCCGGTCAGGATTATGACCTGGCAATGGATGAAATCAAAGCCACCCAGGGCCTTAATAATCGAACCACAAAAGAAAAAACATATCATCTGGTGGTAAGCTTTCATCCTGAAGATTTTAAAAAGCTGTCCCTGGAAGATTTTAAAGACATCGAAAAAGAGTTTGCCAAATCTTTAGGGTTTGAAGATCATCAACGGCTGTGCGGGATACACATAAACACAGACAACCCGCATATGCACGTTGCATACAATATGATTCATAAAGAAAAGTTCACCCGGCATGATCCGTATTACGATTATCATAAACGGGACAAAACATGCCGGTTCCTGGAGCAGAAATATAATCTTAAAGTTGACAGCGGCATTGAACAGCAGTTCAGCGATTACATAAAGCAACACCGGTCAGATATCAAAGAAGCCTTCGACAATGCCCGTGACTGGCAATCCCTCCATAAAAATTTAGCGGTTTACGGCCTGACGGTACAAATGCGGGGGAATGGCTGTATCTTGGCTGCCATTGGGCATAAACCAAAGGCCGGATACCATATGAAAATAAGCGAGTTTGATAAAAATCTGTCAAAAAAGAAGCTGCAGGATCGTTTAGGGGCCTTTGAAAAAACAACCGGCGATTATACCGTTAAAGATTTTTTTCAGAAAACACCAAAACCAGAAAGCCCAAAAGCCAGGGATTTTGAATCACAAACCGGGTTAAAATCCTTCAATACTTTTGTTCTGGAATCAAAAAATTTTATTGCCCAGGCTGCCGTCAAGTCCGAAACCTGGCAGGATTTTCATAAAGAACTGGCAAGAATCGGCCTTGAAGTCAGACCACGGGGGGCCGGGTATGTGCTGAAGGATATTGGTGGAAAAACCAAAAAGAATCCCACAATCCCTTTTTCAAAAACCGGCCTCAGAATCGCTGAAAACGGAATAATCCTGGAATCTCAAAAAAAAGATATCGACCATGAAAGGTTGAAGGTTTTAGGACCGTTTGAACTATCCAAAGGCGGTTACCCGGTTGAAAAAACGTATAAATTAGACCCGGCAAAAAAACTGAATAACGCAAAAGAGAAAGAGGCCTGGAGAATTTATATCCGCGAACAGATAAATCAAAATTACAGCTGGAAAAAATTTAATAAGAATTTTCAGCGTTTTTACGGCGAAGATTACGGAAGATAAATATTAACAAAGAAAATTTGAGAAGAAAATATGCCCACCAAATCCAAACATATAGTTTTCAATAAGCGTCTGTACTCTATCAGAGAGCTTGTAGAGTGCATTGGTGTTACAGAGTGGTTCTGGCGAAGTCAAATCTGGGACGGGAAGCTGCCGTTTATTCAGGTGGGAAAGAAGATGTTGATTGATCGCAGGGACTTAGAAGTGTTCATTGAGAAGCATAAAATGCAGTATTGATTTTGACTTTGCGCAATTTTCAGTTATATTTGTCCAACCTATCCTGTGCCCGTCAAGGCAGATAGGAGAAATTTATGGGTTCTATGTTTTTAAGAGGTAAGACGTGGTGGATAAAATACTACCGCAATGGAAAAAGCTTTCGGGAAAGCAGCGGGAGCACGAAACAAATGGTCGCTAAAAAATTGCTGGCCAGAAGGGAGGGTGAGATTGCCGAGGGGAAGTTGCCTGGCGTTTTGTTTGAGAAAGTAACATTTGATGAGTTGGCCCAAGATTTTCTGAGAGACTATGAAATTAATGCCAAAAAATCATTAGATAGAGCCAAACAGTGCCTGGTTCACCTCATGGCAGAATTTGAGGGAATGAATGTTGTCAATATTACCACGCCATTAATTCAAAATGTGTATATCCAGAATCGGAAAAAATGGACGTGTAGAAAATGTAATGAAAAATTTCACATAGGGGCGGAAACAACGTGCCCGATGTGTGGCAATACCAAACTATTAAAAGGGGCGTCAAACGCAACAATAAACAGGGAACTGTCTGCCTTGAAGAGAATTTTTAACTTAGGAGCGCAGCAGACCCCTGCAAAAGTAGACCGGCTGCCGCATATCCCAATGCTCAAAGAGAATAATGTGAGACAGGGCTTTTTTGAGCATGACCAGTTTCTGGCATTAAGAGATCTGTTGCCCGAATACTTAAAATCCTTTGTAACTTTTGGTTACAAGGTCGGATGGCGCTCCCAGGAGATCGCCTCTTTGACTTGGGCACATGTCGATTTGAAGAATGGGATCGTGACTTTGAAGGCTGGTGAAACCAAAAACCAGGAAGCCCGGACAGTTTATTTAGATCATGAACTGCAACAGATTGTTGAACAGCAGTGGGCTTTGAGACGGAGTAGTGACAAAATAGTTCCTTATGTATTTCCCCGCCAGGACGGTCTTGGCAAAATCGGCAATTTCAGGCGGGCCTGGAACACAGCCTGCAGGACTCTTGGTATGGGATACGGCTACAAGCTTCAGGGAAGCTACGTAGAAAAGTGGGAAGGGAAACTTCCTGAAGGCCCCATTTTTCATGACCTCAGAAGGACTGCGGTCAGAAACATGGTACGGGCTGGCGTACCGGAGCGTGTTGCAATGATGGTATCCGGCCATAAAACCCGTTCTGTATTTGACAGGTATAACATCGTCAATGATTCTGATTTGAAGATGGCAACAGCGAAACAGGAAAAGTACCTGGAAAGTCAGACGGGCACAAATTTGGGCACAATCGCCCAATTTGGACACAAAAAAGGCACCCTCGGGTGACCAAGGATGCCTCTGAAAGCCTTGCGGCTCTTGCCTTTTGAGTGGCGCGCCCGAGACGATTCGAACGTCCGGCCTACGGATTAGAAGTCCGTTGCTCTATCCAGCTGAGCTACGAGCGCAACAGAAAAGTCTTTTAACAAATACATGTGTTTTTGGCAAGAGAAAAACTGACTAAAAACGAAATTATTGCACCTCCAGGTGCATCCCGTGTATATGGTCCATCAGTTGCAACCAACGTAAATGGGCTCCCGAACCTTTTCTTGTCCGGGTAGTATCAACACCCTTTGTCATTTAATCCGGCATAATTTCCTTCCCCTGCGTGGTCCAGCGCCAGTTTATACTGAAAACTGTCCGCCAGAGCCTGCCAGGAGGCTTCGATGATATCCGCGGAAACACCAACGGTTGAAAAAATATTGTCCCTATCCCGCGATTCGATCAAGACCCTGACCCTGGCATCGGTGCCGTCGGATCCATCAATGACACGGACCTTAAAATCCACCAGATGAAGGTCCTTGACACCCGGATACATGGCCGTCAATGCCTTTCTCAGGGCATTATCAAGGGCCGATACCGGACCGGCGCCTTCGGCTGAAGTGATTTCGGTTTTGTTCCCAACCCTGATCTTGATCATGGCATGGGAATAACAGGGCCGTTCCTTGTCCTTTTCCACCACCACCCTGAAGGATTCCAGATCAAAATGGGACTGGTACTGTTCGGTGAGTCTTTCCATGATCAGCTTAAGGGACCCTTCCGCCGCATCAAATTCATACCCGTAATTTTCCATCTCCTTGATGTTGTTTACAATTAAAGATTTTTTGGCATCGTCATTGCCCAGATCAACCCCAAGCTCCTTGGCCTTGTAGGTGATATTGCTCTTACCGGACTGCTCGGATACCAGAACCCGGCGGCGGTTACCCACAAGTTCCGGGATCATGTGTTCATAGGCTTTGGGGTTTTTCATGATGGCCGACACATGAACCCCGCCTTTATGCGTGAACGCAGAGCGCCCCACAAAGGGTCTGCTTGCGACGGGCGCCATATTGGCTGTCTCAGATACAAATCTGGACAGATTCTGCAGCTTGGCCAGGTTCTTTTCGCTGATACACGCCCTGTTCATTTTTAGCGCCAGGATAGGGATAAGCGCTGTGAGATCTGCATTTCCGCAGCGCTCCCCATATCCGTTCACAGTGCCCTGCACCATGGTCGCTCCTGCATGAACCGCGTTGATGGCGTTGGCAACAGCCATGGCACAGTCATTATGCGTATGCACCCCGAAAATGACATCTTCATAATCCTTGAAATGGGCAATGGTTTCCCTGGTGATGGTGTCGATGTCACAGGGGAGGCTGCCGCCGTTGGTGTCACAAAGCACCAGACAGCGGGTCCCTCCTTTTAAAGCCGCTTCCAGAGTTTCCAAAGCAAAATCGGCATTGGCTTTATATCCGTCGTAAAAATGTTCAGCATCA
>NZ_JBFXHE010000265.1:0-6281 GCF_050177295.1 Desulfobacter sp. | reverse complement strand
AATGCCGGGTCTGATCTCTGCCGTTTGCGTTACTGAAAACCAGGAGATCGAACGAGGGGATGTTCTTGCTACCATTGAAGCAATGAAAATGCAAACCAATGTGCTCTCTGATGTCTCCGGTATTGTTCAACGAATTGTCACATCCGTTGGAACACAGGTTGATGCAAAAGATCTGCTGATTGTTATTAAGCAGGTAGAAGATTAATTCAGTTTTTTTTGACTTAGTATAAAAAAGGCCGATGCACCCAATAGGTGAATCGGCCTTTTTTATTTAAAAAATAGTAATAAAAATTATATTGACATGAAAAAAAACAGAATTAAATTAGGCAAAAAATAGAGATGATTTTGTGGGAGCAAAGGTATCAGGATAGGATGGACAAACCTTAAAACTTTCATAAAGACGTCGATTCTACCAGCCCGAACGCTCCATCAATATTCTAAAATAACAAATAGTTAAAGGAGGAATAGTTATGTTTACGAGAATCAGTGATCTTGACAGATTGTTCGGGGCCATGAACCTTCTTCAAAAAAGACTGGACAATCTTTACGGCGACTATGAAAAATCATCCGGTTACAGATGGGGATTCGAACATACTGCTCCCCGGACCAATCTTTATGAAAATGGTGACAATTTTGAAATCAGGGCGGAAGTGACGGGACTTGAAAAAGGCGACTTGAATGTAAAAATTCAGGGGAACTATCTTGAGATCAGCGGTCAAAGGAAACCCGATGCACCTGAGAATTATAAAACCCATAGAACGGAAAGGGGTATCGGGTCTTTTTCCAGAAGTTTTACACTACCGGCAGATGTTGATTCCACCAAAGTTGAGGCCACATTAAAAGACGGTGTGCTGTACCTTACCCTTCCCAAGCACGAGGCTGCGAAACCCAAAAAAATCAGCATCAGCTAAATCGTCAATGAAAAGTTTATGCAAAGGAGGTTTACCATGGATAGGAGCCAGGAAATAGTCAAACAGGAAGAAAAAAATATTGAAAAAACCAAGGAATTATATAAAGCAACCCCTGCCGTTGATATTTATGAAAATGAGGACGAAATACTTATCTACGCAGACATGCCCGGGGTTGTAAAAGACGATATATCTGTTGATATAGACAACGGCACCTTATCAATATCCGGTGTCAGGAAATTGTCTGTAACCGGTTCGGTCACCTACGAAGAGTTCTCAGATGTTGAATATGTAAGAAATTTTTCCGTACCCCAGACCATTGATGTTGAAAAAGTTGAGGCTGAACTGAAAAACGGTGTATTACGGCTGCATCTGCCAAAGTCTGAGGCAGCCAAACCCAGACAGATTGAGATAAAAATCGCATAATACCCCCAAATTAACCCGGAGTGTTTATCAATCGCCTTTAAAATCGAGAAAATAACTAATTCGGGAAGCTTTCTCCGGGTTGCTTCCCATCTCTTTTTAAAATTGAATTTACAAGTTTTCTGATACGATTAAGTGCAACCAAGCAGATAATTGAATAAGGGATGGCCCAGATGGGCATATCAAAAAACAACATACAACAATCGGCATTAATTGGAATAATGCGATGCCCTGTGGCGTTAACACCGCCAACGGCCCATCTCCATTCTCTTTCTTTTTTTAAAGATGTAATGGTAAAAGAAAGAGAGAAACCCACAACAGTTCTTACAGAACCCTTACTGCCATATAAGATGAATCTGTCATTGCATTTCACATCAAGGACGGATGGCCCCCATTCAGGCCACAGGGATGTGTCTGTAATTATCCGCCATACATCAATTGGGCCGGCCTCCATAATCATACCGACAGAGAATCGCCCGGGTTTAATCTGAAATTTAGGTCTTTTATCCATTATCTTTTCAGTGATCGGAATCATTTCCGGGCGATGAATCGAAAAGCCAATATTGATAAGGTTCATTGCTTATATTTCCATGGTCCTAAGAGCCTGTTTGGTAATTAGGGGATCGAAGCCAAAGTTACAGGGTCTAAGAACTTGAACCGGGTACAGCAAAATTGATCTCAGTTTTAAACAGGGATGCTAATTATCACCAACCAGAGGCCTTTCACTATTAAATTCAAAGAATACAAGAAATTTATCCTCATCCGGATTTGAATCTTTTTTCCTGCGTTTCAGAGAAGCGATCCTCTCTGAATTTTTCTCTTCTTTGACTTTAGTCAAATAGATTCTCTTCCCCTTATAGCCCGGCCCGTCTTCTATAAACATATAGACTGCATGGGGGTTGGATTCAAGGTTTTTGTGCGTTAAGCGATCCCGCATTATAAATGCAATCTTATCCTCCAAAAAAAGAGGCCGTGAATAAATAGCCGCATCGACATTACCATTGCTGTCTGCAGTCGATAAAATACCTGTTCCGTCCGTACTCTCAAAATAAGATTTAAGTTCCATTTTTAAGCTTCCTTTTTTTATCTATCTCTTGTTGTAGTACCAATTTTAACCGAGCATCTCCATAGAAATAATTTCCGGAGGCTTGAGCAAACCACTTACCCAGCGCTCAGGCCAACAGGAAAAGCCGCCCTCAGCGCCCAAAAGAGCGCCTAAAACAGCACCCCTGCCGGCATTATCTCCACCACACATTGTATTTGCGATCAGCCCCTGCTCTGGTTTACCCGCATATTTATAGGCAAGATAAAGCGTTGCCGGGATCGAGTGTTCCATATAGCAGGCTGATGAAAAGTGTTTTCCAACCACCGAACCATCTGGAAACTCAAGTAATGATTCAAACGATAGTTTCGACTTGCCATCCGTTCCGTTCAGGAAATGAGCCACAATGGCATCTTTAAGGCGTGTGCCGTTTAGAACATCCAAAACAATCTTTGCTATTATGTTTGCACCGGAAATCATGGATGGCCCATCGTGTGTTAAAGCCAGGTGAGATAATGCCGTTTTTTGAGCATAATCCCTGTCTTGACCAAACACCAAAAGGATAGGAAGCATCAGGCTTAATCCACCAATATGATTTTCATCTTTCCTGCCGCACTCTGTTAAATCACAGCCTTGAGCATATTGGGTGAAAAAATGCCTGAGATATTCTTCGATGTATGTATCATTGTGAAGGCCCGGTGTGGTCATATATTCGACTAAACGATTAAGCCATTCATTTTCAGAGTAACGTTTCTGCCCTTTGATCAATAACAAAAGTTCCCCGGCCAGTTTTAAATTGAGAGTATTCTCTCCGGCTTTGAGAAATTGATGATAATGTATTCCACGCTGACCCCAATATTTTGATTGATCATGTAAAATATCAGCACTTTTCTTTGGGGGGGTATAGGATGAACGCCATAGAATGGAGTCCGGGTGTGGATTTCGAGGTTTCATAAAATCTTTCACATGGCCGTAATCTTTTTCCAAGGCCTTGGTATTGTAATACCAGTGAACCGGCATCGCCAGGGCATCCCCAATAAACAGGCCGTACATTGCGCCTGCTGCCCGATCCATATATGTTAATTCCGTCGTCATATGATTATTGATTTGTTTCAATTGTTAAATGAGCGCCATAAATTCCCCAAAAATTCATATCCCAATAGTTATCAAGGCGGACCCGTAAGAATTATCCACGCCAACAGCCCGCGTAGATGCAAATAATATAATCTATCATAAAGGCGTCCCAAAAAAAAGCGTTCAATAACAGGATTAGGATTGGTGCGATATGGGTGACGCCCAAATTTAATCATGCGGATCCACGAAAAATAACGGCAAAATATCTTGCTCAGTTCGCCCATGAGGAAGGAAAACAACACCTGTCCCAATTTATTGTGCAAATAATGCTTAAAGTTTGTTAAAAGCATTTGAATTCTGCCGTGCAAATAAAATTGGATCGTTTCGTATAACGGCCATGGGCTGACCGGTTTCTTCACCGTGGTTCAGCCCACAACAAAGAATGAAAGATGTGAGTATTGAGTATTGAGTATTGAGTATTGAGTATTGAGAAAAACAGCTTGTTTTAAATCTCACTACTCAATACTCATAACTTTCTTATAAAATAGCCAAATTCTTCCTTTGAAAACACATCCTGAAATGGGATACGATATTTGTGAATTCCCGGGTTAAGATGAGGTCAAAACCCTGGATTCTCCTGGCTTGCAATTCTAAACCGTTAAATGTATCCTGGTTTTATATGTAAAGCGGTTATTTTTAATGCCCTAATTTAGGAATGAGACCGAGATAACTTAACCTGGGAGCGCGGGCGTCCCGCCCGCATTTTTACTGAGGGCGGGACGCCCGCGCTCCCGGATTTAGCAAAATGGGAAAGTTATTTAAAACCGGTTCCTTCAATGATGTAACTAAACGGTACGATTTTTTTATTGCATGCAATTCCGGTTGCCTCACCCATTTTATGAATTTTTGATTGCCTGTTGTGTGTTGTGTCTGGCCGTTCTTGCCGGGGATGCCGCAGCTTATGAGATCGGCACTGCGCCGCCATACACCACAAAACGGGTATTAATACTGCATTCTTACCACAAAGGATTCTCCTGGACCGACAATATCGAAGCAGGTATCAGAACGGCGCTGGAAGGCGCGTCCGTTGAAATTTTCATTGAGTATCTGGACAGCAAGCGTCAGCCGCTGGAAGCGGCAGGATCTCACATTCTTGAATATCTGAACTGGAAATATAAAACCTTTCCCATTGATCTGCTGATCCTTTCCGATAACAATGCCCTCACTTTCCTTCAAAGTTACAAGAATATTCTTTTTCCTGACGTTCCGATTGTTTTCTGCGGCATCAATAATTTTCAGCCAACCCTGCTTGAGGGATTTGAGCATCGCATCACCGGCGTGGTGGAAAAAACCGATCCCGTCCGGACCCTTCAACTGATTCGCCTGCTCCAGCCAAAAGCGGAAAAGCTTTACCTCATTGCCGGAACAACCCCCACCGGTGCAGCTGTTGCAAAAGAAGTGGACGCGGCTTTGACGGCCGACAGCTTTGGATTTACGCCGGTGTGGTTCCGCGGATTGTCCACGGTTGAACTTGAGCAAAAGCTGTCCGCAGTGTCGCCGGACGATGCCGTTTTTCTGGTGCTCTTCAACCGGGATAAAGACGGGGTGTACTATAGCTATGAGACGGCGGCAGAGCTGGTTGATCGCGCCACGTTTGCCCCGGTATACGGCATGTGGGATTTTTACCTGGGCCACGGGATTGTCGGCGGCATGCTGGCCAGTTCCCGGGATCAGGGACTAACAGCCGGCGCACTTGCCTTGAAGATTCTGCAGCAAAAAAACATTCCTCCTGTGATCACAGACAGTCCCAATGCCCCTATTTTCCTGTGGGACAAGCTTCGTTCCCATGGTTTAAATCCCGATCTGCTGCCACAGGATACCCAAATCCGCAATCGTCCGGATTCAAAAACATGGACCGTTGCCATTGCCGCCGGGCTGGGGATGCTGCTTTTTGCAGTGGCGGGATACAGCCTGATCAGACTCTTTTCAAAGACTGACCGCTCTTTGTCCCGGTCTATGCCTGACGTATTTCGCAGCAATTTGCGCCAGGCCCTTATTCTTCTGAGCGTTGTTTTGGTAACAGGTTTGGCTGTTCAATCCTGGTTTGCTGCTAAAAGTGAGATGGCGTCGATACGGCACAGCATTTTTAATGAGAGAAAAGATCTGATCCGGACCATGGTCAATCGGGCCGTGGATTATATTAATTATGAGCGTTACCGCCTGGGCCAGAAAGGTGCCTCAATCCAAGAGATTAAAAACCAAATAATTAAAGGTCTGGAAACTTACGTTTATGCCCACGGGGAGGGGTATCTTTTTGTTCTCACTGATCAGGGGATTGGACTGCTTAACCGGGTCCAGCCGGAACTGGTCGGCAAGAACCTCTGGGACACCACTGATCCCAACGGTATAAAAATTGTACAGAGCTTGATTAACGCGGCCGGTAATCCCGATGGCGGATTTGTTCAATATACATGGAACAAGCCCAGTCTTGGCCGCGGGGTGCCGAAAATTTCGTTTGCACGGAAAATCAATGACTGGGGCTGGGTGATTGGAAGCGGCCTGTACTTGGATGATATTGAAAAAAACATTCAGTTCTTTGCAAAACAGCAGCGCAACAAATTTATTGTGGAACTTTTAATTATTTTCAGCCTGACATTAAGCGTGATTCTCCTTTTAAGACTGGTCTCCCGCCGTTTGACCGCAAGCGTTGATAAAGAGCTTTTTCTGCTTCAGAAAGCCATTTCAGATCATGATGTCAATGCTGCTGATTATACCTTTCATGAATTTCAAGCCATCGCAGCGATGGCGGATGACAGTTTCAAAGAGCTGGCCCG
>NZ_JBFXHE010000264.1:0-6290 GCF_050177295.1 Desulfobacter sp. | reverse complement strand
AAACACATATTCCCACGGCCTTTTATAAATCCGCCATACTTTTATCCAAAGAGGGACCGGCAGAAACCAGGATGGCAGGCTTGCCGCGAAATGCCCCTTTCAAGACATCCACATTCCGGGCTTCCCGGAACAGTGCCATGTTCCGGATTCTATTTTTAAAAAGCAGTTCACCACATTTATCAAACACCCCTTTAGCTGAAATGGCTTTAGTTGCATAGGCCCTTGCTTTGTTGGCAGCCTCGGTGTACAGCGTTTTATTCCAATCAAATTGGATCATGTAATTGCTAAAAAAAATATTTACGGAAATGGGGAATCCCACTAAGGTTTCGTCAAACTGCTGCCAGTCGATCTTTCCTACAAAAAAGGTTACTTTTTCAGACAGGAAAAGAGGGCGCAAATCCACATAGGTTAAAGCGGTACAAAATATATCTAAACAGGGTTCAATAACCATCATCCGGTACATATCCTGACGCATTTCCAGGGCGGCCAGGGGCCGGTACCCAAGTCCCATTCCCGTAAGGATGCACACTGTCTTGTTCAAGTTTTCCTCTTTTTTCAGCATGGGAAAATTTTGTTGAACAGCCCCTACTACATCATTTCTATCGCAGAGGTATTGGAACTTTTCTCCGGGCTGATGAAATTTTAATGTCGGCCCGGTTTGAGTAGGAAGAATGGTCCCGATTTCCACCGGCGTATGGTCAACAACCTGTTTATAAAGCTTTTGATTGGTTGATCTCAGGCATACCAGATTTTCTTCACGATAGTTTTGCACCCGTCACTCCTTTTCCAGATATACGCCAACCTTATTCTTTTTATTGTACAAGCATAATAATTAACTTTGAACTTATCCACTATTAAGATGTTCTCGTTGTAAATAAACCATAAACTTAAGCATTACAACAGGACAATAATTTACAAAATCAAGTTCCTTGACAAAAAAACATATATGACGTACGTTTAAAAACAAAATATACGTCATCTTTTTTTGGAGAAAAATTATGAATACAAAACTAACTTTAAGGATTGATGATCGTCTGATCAAATCAGCCAAATGCCATGCCAGTAAAATGGGAAAATCTTTATCCCAAATGGTAGCAGATTACTTTATTCTTCTTGAAAAACAAGGCAATAATGAAACAACCGAATTAACCCCAACGGTAAAATTTTTAAAGGGCTCGCTTAAAGATGCAGGCGTAGACGAAAAAGATTATACAAACTATTTAGCAGAAAAATACCTATGAAGGTTCTCTTTGATACCAATATTATTCTTGACGTCATGCTGGACAGGCTCCCTTTTTCTGGACCGGCAAGCATGCTCATGTCCCTTGTCGAAAAAAAAGAACTGGCAGGATCAATTTGTGCCACAACTGTGACAACCATATATTATTTAACAGCTAAAGCCTTTGGAAAAAATAATGCTGACAAACATATCCAAAGTCTGATGTCGCTTTTCGAAATTGCACCGGTCAATGAATCGGTCCTTTATGGAGCCATAAAAGCGAAATTCAACGATTTTGAAGATGCTGTAATTTATCAGTCAGCTGAAAATACTTACATGGATGCCATTATTACGCGAAATCTGAAAGATTTTAAAGTATCAAAGCTTCCGGTTTATTCCCCGGATGAAATGTTGCAACTTTTGAAAGTCGTTTGAATCGTAGATGATGTTTTAATCCTTTTTTATAGATTTTTTACTCTGATAATCTGCCAGTGCCTGATAGAAACCGCCAACACAAAGCTCGGCGCAATGATAATGGTCTTCGGGCAAGGTTTGAAGATAATCGGCAATCATATCCGGAGTGATATTCCAAACATTATCAATGGAATGACCCAGGGCCAGATGTACCACGGTATTGCAGCATGCTGCCGTATATATGCAGCCGTTGAAATCAAAAGAAATATTGCTAAGGCAATTATTGTGGTCAACCATGATAAAGAACTCCACACTGTCTCCGCACACCCCGGTCCGGGTACCGTATCCATCCGGATTTTCAAGCCGCTCTCTGGAACCTGCTTCGTAGGCCATTTCAATTAGTGTAAGAGAGTGAACGTTCCAAAAATCCTGGTCTTGGCTTTCCATCATAATAAAACTCCTGCAACAGCACCTATTAAAAGACAGACCGGACATTAAATCCTGCCCGGTCTGCTGCTATTTTATACATTTATGAAGCAGCTGTCTCATGTCGCAAAAAAACAGCTGCATCAGTATGTCACGTTTAAACCTGGGGTCTGGGATAAAGCCCTGCACCTTTCACCAGTTCGGGAACCTTTTGTTCCCATTCAATGGCCATAATATGGAAACCTTTCACGCCTTTGCATTCCTTGAGGCGCTGCATCTGCTCAATGGCCATTTTGATGCCTTCTTCGGCTTGTTTCTCTTTGGCAACACCGGCAAGACGGTCAATGATCTCATCCGGTATATCCATGCCTGGCACCTTGCTCTTCATATATTTGGCCATACCCAGGGATTTCATGGGCGTGATACCGGCCAGAATAGCCACTTTCTGATCCAGGCCGCGGTCAACCACCTGTTTCATCCACGTTTCAAACTTAGCTGTGTTAAAAATACACTGGGTCTGGATGAAATCCACGCCGGCAGCTACTTTTTTGGCCAGACGCATCACACGCAGTTCAAAGGGATCCGCAAAGGGGTTGGCTGCCGCACCAATGAACATTTTAGGCGGTTCCGTAATGTCTGCTCCCCCCTGGAACTTGCCTTCATCGCGCATATCCTTGACCATTTTAATCATGTTAATGGAGTCAATGTCATATACGGGCTTTGCCATGGGATGGTCGCCGAACTGGGGATGGTCGCCGGACAGGCAGAGCATGGTGTTCATGCCAAGGGCATAAGCACCAAGGATGTCAGACTGCATGGCAAGACGGTTTCTGTCCCGGGATACCATCTGGATAATGGGGTCAAGGCCCATCTGTTTAATGATAGTACCGCCTGCAATGGAGGACATTCTGACCATGGCGGTCTGGTTGTCCGTGATGTTGATGCCATCCACATAATCTTTGATCATGTTGGCTTTTTCTTTGACAATGTCAACATTGCATCCTCTGGGAGGACCTACTTCAGAGGTTACTGCCAGCTGGCCCGAGGCCAGTACTTTTTCCAGTCTGCTTTCAGTTTTCATTATGCCATGTCCTCCGTGATAATTTTGGACGCCGCCAAATCTTCCCTGATAATTTTTCTGGGTCCGCCGCCGCCTGCAGGACGCCAGTCCTTTGCCGCAACCAGTTCTTCATACCGATCCTGGATACCCAGTTCCACCAGGCGGTTCCAGATCAATTGCCATGCACAATCCACATCCTGGCTGATCTCACATTTCCCGTTGGAATTGCCGCCGCATGGGCCGTTCATCAGGCTTTTCGAACAACGGGCAACAGGACAGATACCGCCGGTAACGCCCAGCATGCAGTCCCCACACCCCATACAGCGCTCGGCCCAGATGCCCTGGCTTTCGGACGCACCCATGAACTTGGTATTTACACCCGGAAAAACCGGAATCGCATATTTGATCGCAACGGTCTGAACCCCGCAGCCACAGGCCAGGGAGACAATGGCGTCCACTTGACCGGCCAGTTCCTCAAGTTGTTCAACATATTCCGGATCGCACTGACGTTCCAGGGTATGTTCCAGAACCTCAAGCTTTTTGCCCTGTTTCGCACTGTGCAGGCGAAGGGCGGAAGACAGAAGCCCCACCTCTTTTCTGCCGCCTGCTGCACAAACAGTAACACATTCGTTGCAGCCGACCACAAGTATTTTTTCATAGGGCGCAATGTACCCGAAAATTTCCTGCAGGGGTTTTTGTTCTGCTGTTATCATGTTTTAATCTCCAAAAGTTTTATATAAAAAATAACCTGTTAAATCTCTTTTATGTATTAGACAAGACAAGCGTATGCAACAAATTTTTAAGATTGCATTGGCCGCTTTTTTTAAACGGCCTTGCCTACTGTCTGAGTGGCCGGGCTTGGCCCCAGGGATTTAATCTTTTCTGTAAATTCTTTGGCAGCCTGGGCAAATTTTTCACCCATACCTGCGGAAAAGTGCATCATGGCCACACGTTCAGGTTCCCAGCCCAGTTCTTCCAGGATCTTTTTAATTTTTTCCACATGGGCTGCTGCATGTAGATTACCGTCTTTAAAATGACAGTCCCCTTCCAGACAACCCGCCACATATACACCGTCTGCTCCTTTTTCAAGGGCTTTCATCAGGTGGATGGCGTCCACTTTGCCGGTGCAGGGCACCCGTATGATCTTTACATTGGACGGATATGAAATCCGCCTGGTGCCAGCCATGTCTGCTGCGGTATATGCACAATAATGACAGCAAAAGGCAACGATTTCAGGTTCAAAATTGCTCATTAGTTATACCCTCTCAAATAAACCATCAAGTTTAGCCAGTATCTGATCATCTTCCCAAGTCGTTAACTGAATGGCCTTGGCCGGACACTCGGCAACACAGATGCCGCAGCCGCGGCACTTGGCCGGATCAATTTCTGAATGCCGTTCAGTATTGATAAAGGGAACATCATAAGGACAGGCTCTGACACAGATCAGGCAGACCGCGCACTTGACCGGATCAACTGTGGCAAAGGCAGCCCCCAGGGTAATCTCTTTATTAGCCAGCATGGTTCTGGCTCTGCCTGCAACGGCATGGGCCTGGGTGATGCTTTCACGTATCACCTTGGGAGAGTGGGCCGTACCGGCCACAAAGAATCCGCGAAGCGCCATGTCAACGGGTTTGAGCTTCACATGGTCTTCCAGAAAGAAACCGTCTTCGGTTTTAGGCAGATTGAACAAACCGCATAGTTCCTTGTTGGTATCTGTGTTGGCAACCAAACCGGTGCTTAAAGCCACGCAGTCTGCTTCAATTTCAATGTCCTGTCCCAGGATGAAATCATGGGCAAGGACAATAGTCTTGCCCGCTTCTTCCCGGACAACCGGACGATGCTCAAGGTCAAAACGAATGAACTTCACACCCTTATCCCGGGCTGTTTTGTAATAATCTTCCTGGAACCCGTAAGTCCGGATATCCCTGTAAAGAACAAAAATTTCAATGTCAGGGTTGACTTCCAGAAGACGCAGGGCGTTTTTAACGGCAGCCTGGCAGCAGATCCGTGAACAATTGGGATTGTCCGCTTCCCTGGAACCGGCACATTGGATCATAACCACCTGTCCCATAGCCTTGATTTTGCTTTCATCATTTTCAAGGATTGCGTCAAGATCAAGCTGGGTCATGACCTTGTCAAGTTCGCCCAGGCCATACACGACCGGACGATTGGGCGTCGCGCCTGTGGCAAGGATGGTGACGCCATGGTCAATCTGTTCAGTGCTGGTTCCCATTTTAACGCCGGTGGTAAATTTTCCGGGTACACCTTTGTGTTCTGCAATGACAGCGTCAGTGAGCACCTTGATATTTTCGTGGGCAGACACCTTGTTTACAAGATCTTTAACAAAGGCTGCCACATCATCACCTTCGATGGTTTGGGACAGGTTCAATGCCTGGCCGCCCAGCATCGGCGCTTTCTCCACCAGGTAGGTAAGCGTGCCCTGGTCAGCCAGTTCAAGGGCAGATGTCATACCGGTGACACCGCCGCCCACAACAAGGGCATTCTGGCTTGTGGGAAGCATATTTTCAGCCAGGGGTTTTGCTTTTCTGACGCCGGAGATACCGGCCTGAACCAGCTGAAAGGCCTTTTCAAGGGATTTGGCCGGGGCGTCATTATGTGCCCAAGCATTCTGGTCTCTTAAATTAACCAGCTCAAGCAAGTAAGGGTTGAGTCCTGCGCGTCTGAGCATATCCTGGAACATGATCTCCTGAATCCTCGGAGAACCGGAACCAATGACCACCCGGTTCAATTTTTGCTCCTTGATCAGATTTTCAATCTTTTCCATGGATTCAAAAGAACAGCTCAGTTTAAACGCTTCTGCCACGGCCACATCAGGATTGGTTTTGGCATTTTCCAAAATTTTATCAATATCCAGAGCCTGGCCGATTTCCCCGTCACAGTCAACAACAAAGACACCGATTTTGGTATCTTCGCCCTCAACATCTCTTTGGGGCGGATAAAGACCTGCGTCTTCAATCCATGCCTCACTGGTCACGGCCGTACCTGCCATGGAGGCGGCAGCAGAAGCCTGGACCATGGTTTCAGGAATATCTTTGGGGCTTTCAAAAACACCGCAGACATACACGCCGTCCTTGGAGGTTGTCACAGGATCCATGGTGCCGGATTTGGCAAAATTATGTTCGGTTAAGTCAATGCCAAGTGTTCCGGCCA
>NZ_JBFXHE010000263.1:0-6366 GCF_050177295.1 Desulfobacter sp. | reverse complement strand
TGAAAATGGCCCCAATTCTCCCAAATTTTATGTCAATAGTCCGGCTATTAACAGAAAATTTGAAAAAATTGGTTCTCATTTTCAGGAGATTTCGCTTCGATTCCCTAATTACCAAACAAGCTCTTAGATACCAAACTGTGCATCAAGAACTTTACGCCGGCTGCCGCTTCGGTTATAAACTTGATCCAGACCGATATCGGCAGACCTCTTGATGATCTCAAAACCTGCTTTGCGGATATTGATCTTACCGGTCTGGCCGGAGACGTTCTCAAAGATCTAAACACAGTGGAACTGGACAGCCTGTCACGGGATGATGTCTGGTATTCAATAAAAATCATCCCCTACCGGACAACCCAGAACGTCATTGACGGTGTGGTGATGACTTTTATCAATGTCCACAAGATCAAAGAGGTGAGTAAATACAAAAGGCTGGCAGCCATTCTGTTTGACTCAAGCGATGCGGTCACTGTCCTGGACATGAAGGGGAATATTTTGGCCTGGAACCGAGGGGCGGAGAAAATGTACGGCTGGACAGAGTCCGAAGCCCTGAAAATGAATATCAGAGCGCTTTGGGTGGATGGTATGTCAAATGAGCTTCAATCCATTGTTGAAAAATTGGAAAAAGGTGATTCAATGTTATCCTTTCAAACGTGCCGAAAGACAAAGAATGGGAAGCAGATAAAGGTGTGGATGACGCTTTCCGCTTTGACCGATGCAACGGATCGTCCGGTGGAACTTGCTCTAACAGAAAGAAACCTTGCCTGGTTGAAAAAGGAGCAGGGGTGAACCCGCAGAAAGTCCATTCACTTGCCTTGATCTGCACGATTTTGGCAGAATGCTTTCTTTTTTTTTATTTAAACCGTGTGATGCATGCAGGTGTACTATGAAAACAAAACCCGGCCCGGATCAGGCCGAACATGACATTGTGACCCAAACAGGCCGGATACCGGCGGAGATGATGTGGTTGTTTAAATTTTCCCGTCTGTGCCACCGCGCCATGCTGCATGCCGCTGACGCCACAGGGCTGCTGGATGCAGTTGTTGCGGCAGTCGAAAGCCAGACGCCTTATTATACGGTTTGTTTCAAATCTGTTCTCTATCCCGAATCCGGCGTTGATGGCAGTGGCATTGGCGCGTCCCATACCGGCATAGACGGTGTGTCCCTTTTTCCCGGGACCTGCGTAAACCCGAAAACAAAAAATTTTAAGGTGGTTGCGGATACGGATCTTCCCCAATCCGTGCAAAAACGCCTGGGTCTGAAAAGCAGAAGCCTGGCCACGGCGTTTTATTTTCCCATCAATGACCCTTGTGAAAAAGGGCGCAGGTGTCAGGTTTTTTATGCCCCCAGCGGGTATGTGCCCGGCTCTCTGGAGATTGGGGTTTTAGAAGAACTTTCGGCAGATCTTGGCAAAACCCTGCACCGGCTGCACAGGGACAGAGGCGTGGAAGAACAGATCCTGGAACTGACCCGCCAAAAGGAGATGTACCACAGCGTTTTTGAAAACACCGGAACCGGAACCATCATCATTGATCCGGATATGCTGATTCTTTATGTAAATGCCAAATTCATGGATCTTGTGGGACTTGGGCGCAACGAGATCGAGAACCGGATGCGGTGGTCCCAGTTCGTGGTGCCCGGCGACAATGAAATGATGCAAAATTACCATTACGGCCGGCGAAAAGGTATTCCCGGTATTCCCACCGAGTACGAATGCCGGGTCTTTGCCAAGTCCGGGGACATCCGGTATATTGATATGAAGGTGGGCATGATTCCCGGGACCGGTAAAAGCATTGCTTCGTTTATGGATATTACAAAAAGAAAACTTGCCGAGGGCCGCCTGCGGCAAAGCGAGGCCCAGCTCAGTGATATCATTCGCACCTTTGAAGGATTGATCTATATTACATCTAAAGATTACCGGGTTGAGTTCATGAATACCGCTTTGCAGGAAAAAGCCGGCCGAAGCGGGGTCGGGGAAAAATGCTACAGGGTGGTTCATGGCCTGGAAGCCCCCTGTCCCGGGTGTGATCTTGGGCCGGTTTTTTCGGGAAACACCCGCAGGTGGGAACTGAAGAGCCCCCGGGACGGCCAATGGTACTGGTCTATCCAGTCTCCGGTCTATGACAACCGGGGGCGGATTGTCAAAGCCCAGACCATCCATATGGACATCACCGACAGAAAACGCCGGGAAGAGCAGATCAGCGAAGATGCGGATTTGCTCAGAAATGAAAACATCGTCCTTCGGTCCGTCATGAAGGAGCGGTCCCGGTTCGAAAACATCGTGGGCAAAAGCCGGGCCATGCAGGAGGTATATGAACTGGTGGTGCGGGCGGCCGCAAGCAACGCGCCTGTGATCATCTACGGCGAATCCGGAACCGGAAAAGAGCTGGTGGCCCGGGCGATTCACAACCTGAGCAACCGCAGTGAAAAACAGTTTGTGCCCGTCAACAGCGGGGCTATCAGTGAAAATATTGTAGAAAGTGAATTTTTCGGCTACCGCAAGGGGGCATTCACCGGCGCTGAAAAGGACAAGGAGGGGGTTCTTGGCACGGCCGACGGCGGCACCCTGTTCCTGGATGAAATCGGAGATATCGGACCCAATCTTCAGGTCAAGCTGCTCCGGGCCATTGAAGGCGGGGGATACACCCCTGTGGGCGGTACCCGGGTGATTAAGCCCGACCTGAGAATCGTGGCCGCCACCAACAAGAATCTCAAACGCCTGGTGGAAAAAGGACTGATGCGGGAGGATTTCTTTTACCGGGTGCATATTATCCCCATCCGGCTGCCTGCCCTGCGGGAACGCAAGGAGGATATTCCATTGCTGGTGGACTTTTTTTTATCCGCCTTGGGTGATCAGGGGCAGATTCCCCCCATGGGGGGTAAAATTATGGAGGCCTTTCTCCGGCACGACTGGCCTGGAAATGTCCGGGAGCTTCAGAACGTCCTTCACCGTTACATGACCCTGGGGAAAATTGATTTCATGGAAAGTTCGTCTGATCGCGGGGAGGACGGCCTGGAGCAGATCTGTTTTGTCCGGGAATCACCTGATCTTTGCGGGTCTTTGAATGAGACGGTGACTGAATTTGAGAAGGGGATCATCCTGAAAGCCCTGGCGGAGAACCGGTGGCAAAAGGCCAGGACCGCGATTTCCCTGGGAATTCACAGAAAAACCCTGTTTACCAAGATGAAAAAGTTCGGACTGGAATAGCCCCAGCGCGTGGCGATATGGCCACGCTGGTGTAATATTCTGAATTTTAATAATATTATTTATATTTGCATTGCAGGTTTTAATTTTTGTGGCGTTATCGCCACGTATGCCCCCATGACTGCCCGGCCCTAAAACATTTATAAATACAAAAAAGTATTTAAAATCAATTGGTTGTCAAACAATGCGTTTGATTGGTGTAATTATTGCTATCCCTATCCAATGCTTTTGAACCGTCGTTCAGTTTCAGTTTGTTGGACCCATGGACGTAAAAACCGAAGACGCCCGTGACCGCTTGTAACCTTAAAAGCTTTTATAAAGGAAAAAGTCTTATGGCACAATTGATTGCAGACCGAAGGGATGTGGATTTCGTATTACATGAACAACTTGACGTGGACAGATTAAGCAAGGCAGAACGTTTTGCCGAGTTTGGGAAAAAGACCATTGACATGATCGTAAGCGAAGCCAGGAACCTTGCTATTAAAGAGATTCTGCCCCTTCAAACGATAAGCGACCAGGGCTGCACTTTCAATGCCGGTGAAGTAAAAGTCCCTGACGCCTTTCACAGTGTTTATGCCGCTTATAATGAAGGTGAATGGCTAGGTATGACCGATGATCCCGAATGGGGCGGGCAGGGGATGCCAAAAACCGTTGCCATGGCCGCCAATGAGTATTTTTACGGGGCTTGTAATTCCTTTATGCTTTACAACCTGCTTACCCATGGGGCCGCCAAACTTGTGGAGGTGTTCGGCACGGAGGATCAAAAGCAGACCTACCTTAAAAATATGCTGTCGGGAAAATGGTCCGGCACCATGCTTTTAACCGAGCCGGATGCGGGTTCCGACCTTGCCGCCGTAGAAGCCACGGCCAGGCCAAACGGGGACGGCACCTATTCCCTGTCCGGCAACAAGATTTTCATCTCCGGCGGGGAGCATGACATGGTGGAAAACATCATCCACCCGGTTCTGGCCCGCATTGAAGGGGCGCCTGAGGGCATTGCCGGCATTTCCCTGTTTCTGGCACCCAAATTCAGGGTGAACGCGGATGGCAGCCTGGGGGAATTCAATGATGTGGTCTGTACAGGCATTGAGCACAAAATGGGTCTGCACGGCAACGCCACCTGTTCTTTGACCCTTGGGGGTAAATCAGGGTGCCTAGGCACCCTTTTAGGCCAGGAAAACAAAGGCGTTGCCGCCATGTTCGAGATGATGAATGAAGCCCGTCAGATGGTGGGCCTCCAGGGTTTTGCCAACGCATCGGCCTCATATATATATGCCCTTAATTATGCCAGGGAGCGCATTCAGTCCCGGGCGCTTAAATCCCCGGCCGGTTCAAAACCGGTTTCCATCATCCGTCATCCTGATGTGAAACGCCAGCTGATTACCATGAAAGCCTATGTGGAGGGGCTGCGCAGTCTTAATTATTTCTGCGGTATGTGCCACGACCAGGTTGCCGTGTCCGCGGATGCGGATCACAAAACCCATTATGAATATTTACTGGAGGTTCTGACGCCCATTATCAAAGGGTATGGCACGGACAAGGCCTTTGAGGTGTGCAACCAGGGCATTCAGATCTACGGCGGTTACGGCTTTATCGAAGAGTTTCCCGTGGCCCAGCTGCTCAGGGATTCCAGGATCTTCATGCTGTACGAGGGAACCAATGGCATCCAGTCCATTGATCTTCTAGGCCGCAAACTCTCCATGAAAAAAGGCGCGGCCTTCAATGCTTTTCTGGATGAAATCAAGAAAACTTTTGTCCTTGCCAAAGCAGCGGACGGCCTTGACGATCTCACCGCCCGGCTGGAAGGTTTTTTCAATACCTACGCGGAGGTGGCTGCCGCACTGCAGGTCAAGTCCCGGTCAGATGAGTTTTTGACTGCCTATGCCTTTTCATACCCCTTCATGGAGGTCACAGGCGACCTTGTCATGGCCTGGATGCTTTTGTGGCGGGCGACAACGGCCACAGCCAACAAGGGCAAAAAGAAAAAAGACGACATGTTTTATGACGGACAGATCAAAACCGCCCGGTTTTTTATCAACCAGATCCTTGCGGTGAGCGCAGGAAAAATGGACGCGCTTAAGGCGTGTGACAATGCAGTGGTTGAGATGGATGAGGATGCGTTTGGAAGCAAGTAGCAGGGCGCGGTGATCCAGAATTATAGTCGGGCAAAAACTGTTTTTTAGCACAGAAAAAATAAATTTGATGAAAGGGCATAATTTTTATATGAAACAAATATGTGTAGTCGGTGCCGGCACCATGGGTGCCGGAATCGCCCAGGTCTTTGCCGTTAATGGCTATCTGGTGGTGTTACGGGATATTGAACAGGACTTTGTTAACAAAGGCATTTCCATCATCTCCAAAAACCTGGGCCGCCAGGCATCCCGGGGCAAACTGGAGGAGGTTATGATCCAGCCGATTCTTTCCCGGATTATAGGCACCACGGATCTTGAAAATGCCCGGGATTGCGATCTTGTGGTGGAAGCTGCCGTGGAAAACATGAAGATCAAAAAGCAGATTTTCAGTGAACTTGACAATATCTGCAAACCGTCAACCATCCTGGCCACCAACACCTCTTCCCTTTCCATTGCCGAGGTGGCCGCGGCCACAAAACGTCCGGATAAGGTGATCGGCATGCATTTTTTCAACCCGGCACCTGTCATGGCCCTGGTGGAGATCATCAGGGGGATTGCCACATCTGACGAAACCTTTGATGCGGTGAAGGCATTGTCCCTGAACGTCGGTAAACAGCCGGTAGAGGTGGTTGAAGCGCCGGGATTTGTGGTGAACCGAATATTGATCCCCATGATCAACGAAGCCGCCGCCATCTATGCCGAAGGCGTTGCCAGTGCCCAGGATATTGATACGGCCATGAAACTGGGCGCCAACCATCCCATCGGCCCCCTTGCCCTGGGAGACCTGGTGGGACTGGACGTCTGCCTGGCCGTCATGGATGTCCTTTATGAAGAGTTCAAGGATCCCAAGTACAGGGCGACTCCGCTGCTGCGAAAGTATGTCCGTGCCGGCTGGCTCGGTCGAAGAAGCGGCAAAGGATTTTTTAATTATTAAATCCACAACTGGTGCAAAACGCATAAAAAAGGGGGCGAAACACATACAACGGTCTCGCCCCTAAATCATAATGATTTTTATTATGAATGAACTTTATT
>NZ_JBFXHE010000262.1:0-6425 GCF_050177295.1 Desulfobacter sp. | reverse complement strand
GGTTGCTTCATCGGCTGAGTTATCAGTGGATAAGACTTTTGTTCATCAACAGACGTAAGTGATAGCTGCAGATGACATAGGCCCGGTATCGGCTTGTTGTAGATGGAAGAAAAAAATCGTCCGAGACCGTAAGTCTGTTTGCCGGATTTTGGCGTAATCACCTCGTCACCGGTCAAGAGTATGATGCCGGGGGCATCTTTTAAATGAGCGCGGATGAAAAACCACTGGAGTTTCGCCCAGTCAATATTGGTTTTGAAAAATCGTTGGACGGTTCGGTAACTGCCCCCTTTATCTGTCCAGCGGGACATGCCAAGCATAGTTACTCTGTCCGGCATGCTCAGAATTGCTGTAACAATAACCGCCAGACGGCGCAGCGTAGTGTAGTTGAGACAAGGGCTTAAACAAAAAAGTAGGCTCATGATGATGTCCATGTCTTCCTCCTGAGGGATTCGTTTGCATGATTATAATCACTCAAGAGGAAGATATGGTAAATTGGTGAAGGTATTGTTATAAACTACGGCGTTATTAGCGCCTAAATTTGTCCGAACCATTGTTGATTGTATGTATACTTTTATGAATGGCTGTTTTGCACCAGGGTGACTCCTATCAGTACAAGGCTTATACCGACGAGCTTCATCATATTTATAGGTTTTACTGCTATCCCAAATGCCCCAAACTGATCAATTAAAGTTGATCCGATGAGCTGCCCTGCAACTACACAAACAAAAAATAGGGCCATGCCAAGCACGGGTGCAACAACCAGGCTACCAGCGACAACTACCACCCCAACGATACCCCCAAAGATTACCCACCACGGCAACATTCTAATCTGTAATATATCTCCTGTTCCTTTTCCCCAGCCTATCCACAAAATAATCACGAACACCAAACTAACAAAAATTGAAATTGATGCTGCCAACAAAGGGCTGCCAAGACCTCGAGCCATAGTGGCATTAATTGGTGGCTGAACAGAGATTGATGTTCCTATAGCAACTGCAGCCGCAATGTATATTACATTACTCAATTTATATTCTCCTAATGTGATCTTTATGCAACAAGATATAACGCGGTGCTGACCGGCGCTGTGCGCCGGTCAAGCAAAGCATAGTTTGCTTCATCGTTGTGCAGTGACCGGTTCAGCACCTTGTTCGCCTTTAATAATAGAACGGATGGCCAGGGTCAAGCAGGAATTGGGTGCAGCCATTAGCGAAAATGAGTTTGAGCTCTATTTTCAGCCCCAGGTCTTGGTTTCAAGCGGTAAGATAGCGGGCTGTGACGCATTGATCTGTTGGAATCATCCTCAACGAGGTATGATTTCACCACCGGAATTTATTTCGGTGGCCGAGGAATGCGGCTTGATTGATCAACTGGATGGCTGGGTATTAGAGTCTGCTTGTCGGCAGTTGGAGCAATGGGAGCACCTTTTCGGTTGCAAGAACAACAGCCTCCCAATGATTGAGCAATTTCTGGTCATCCCGAACCGACCAAAGAGAGTCATCATTTGAGCGCAGCAAATAAGAACCTGATTATCCCTGAAACTCATCCTTTTTTTTGAGCTATGCCAGGGGAGGTTCCGTCCACTGGCAAGGGTATCAGGCGACCGGCGTTGACATCAATGAGCCCCTTATCGGAGAGTTTGAATTCGGTCAAGGTCGGACATGCGGCAAAGGCCAGGGTCATAAAGGGAGAGGGGAGGTCACATCCCAGTGCTTTGGCGGCCTGGCTGAGCTTGTGCAATTTCTCAATGACTTGTTCATAAGGCTGCTCAGACATCAATCCACCTACAGGCAATGGTAGTTCGGCCAGAATTTTGCCCTGATTACACACCACAATGCCGCCCTGTAAGGCGATCAAACGATTGACTGCGGTGGTCATATCTCTGTTGTTAACTCCCACAACCACAATTTGGTGAATATCGGGGGAAATACTGCTGGTAATGGCCCCTTGGGTAAGCCCAAATCCCCTGACTAAACCTCGACCGATGTTCGTTGGTTCAGTTTTACCGTGGCGTTCAATCACTGCCAGTTTGAGAATATCCCTGCCAACATCGGGTAAAATTTCACCGTGGTCAACTGCCAGGCACTCGGGTTCGTCAAGACTGATAATCTGTTCGGGGAATACTTTAAGAACGTGGGCCTTTATACTGCCGACCTGTTCAGTCATAAGAGTGAAGTCTTCGGCGCGCAGTTGTTTGGAAATCCGCACCGTATTCATCATCCGGGAGGGGTAACTGGTAGGCGGGAGGTCGACCAGTAACCGCCCGTCTGCGGCCACCAGTTGTCCATTGACAATGACTTGATTCACAACAAAGTTATTCAAATCCCCAACCAGCAGAATATCAGCTATTTTACCAGGGGCAATACCACCAATATCTCGATCCAGACCAAAATACTCAGCCGCGTTAAGAGAGGCCATTTGCAACACCGTCACGGGATCAATCCCAGCTTTAATAGCCTTCCTTACCAGATCATCGACCAGCCCTTCAGCAGCAATTTCGCGAATATCTTTGTCGTCCACGCAGAAACAACAGCGGCGCGAACTTAATTGCTGCTGTGTGATAATTTTTATCAACTCGGCCAGGTTGCGCATACTGGACCCTTCTCGAATCACCAGACGGAGGCCCAAGCGTATCCGCTCAATGCCTTCTGCCAGAGAAATGGCCTCGTGGTCCGATTGAATTCCCGCTGCTGCATAAGCATTGAGGGTGTTGCCGATAAATCCAGGTCCGCTTCCATCAACAGTTTTACCATGGTTACAGGCCAGCTGAATCTCCTGGTGAATGACGGGGTCATTTTGAAGCAGTTCATTGAAGAGGACAACTTCCCCCAGTCCGACAATTTGGGGTTTTGCCATCAGATTTTCAAGATCTGTCAGGGTAAACTCGTGAGCCGGGGTCACAAGGGACGGTGACGCACAGGGGACTCCTTGTGCAGCGGTGGCGAAAAACTTCAGCGGAGTACGGCTGGATTCTGCCAGTAGATGCTGGATGCCATCAACACCAAGGACATTGGCGGTCCAGAGCGTTTCCCAGTTGACGGCGGTCGTCCCCCGGGGCAGCACCGCCCGTGCAAACTGGCCTGGGGTTACCATGCTGGCTTCAATATGAACATGGGCATCAATTAAACCGGGCGAAAGGAACATCCCCCGGGCATCCACAATGTCGGTTTGGCGACCAATGACATGGTGAGCGTCACCGACCAGGGCAATACGTTCTCCTTTGATGGCCACGTCGGCGGGATAAATTTCACCACTGAAGACATTGATTAACTGGCCACCGCAAATCACGCGATCGGCGGGCTGGTTCCCCATGGCTACATCGACTAAGTCTTCTCGCCGTACGGTACTTAGAATGGACTTAAGCATCAGGTACCACCTCTCTATCCTGAAAATGGTTTGTTTATGGGATTGTTATCCGCAATATTTCCAATATTTGGCACAATTGACGATAAACCTCTTGTTCATTGTCACCATGACAGCATTCAATGCCGTTGACTTAAGCGCAAATGATGAGTTTACCAGACAGAATATCACCGTCATTTCTGAAAATATTAGCAGCAATAGAGGATAAAATTTTGTTAAGGAACGGCATTGACGCTTAAATTGTACACAGGGTTTCTTAAGTCAACGGCATTGTGACAGCATTTGCCAATTCAGCCGGGAATGGAACCGACATAACATTGATCTTCTATCCTCTTCTGACCATTCAACAATTTTTAAATAATGGTCTTTTTTCTTCATCTCTCATAGCACTACAGCGACACGCGTCTTTTTTTACACAAAAAGGATGGAAAATCAACACATTTTAGCTGATTTAGAGCTATAATATAAAATGTTCCATCAACAGGGGCAATTTTGAAAGTGTCGCTGTAGTGATAGGTCGTTTGATTTTTCTTGGCATAAATAATTGGGGTGTCGATATCTTGATTGTTAATAATAACTCTTGCGGCTTCATATTTAATCTATCAAAATAGGGTTCAAATGAAGTGATATCCATATAAGATCCTTATTAAGATTAAAGCAGTATTAAAATCGACATTGGGCAAACCCATATGTAACCTTTTGAATTTATTGAGTCTGGGTTTGTTTGACAAATTTTCACCCCTAATAAAATCAGGGTGTTATGGATTATCTGCCCAATGTCGGTTAAAATTATAACAAACTTTATTTTTATAAAAAGCAAAAAATAGCTATGATACAATCAACAATAAAATGATAAAGGAGGCGTTATGGCGGAGAAAATTGGTAAAATCAAAGAAAATGTTCAAGATAAGAGAAGTGGGCGTTTAATCTTTCTTTCCCATTGTCTGCTCAATCAAAATGCTTGTGTACGAGGCTTAGCAGGTCAGCCGGCCGTTATCAGAGAGTTGGTTGATTTACTACTCGTTAACGATATTGCAATGTATCAAATGCCCTGTCCGGAAGTGACGCATATCGGTTCTATGCGATGGGGGCAAGTTAAAAAACAATATGGAAGTCCAATGTTTAAAAGACATTGTCGAAAAATTGCAGCAGATATGTGTGACCAGATACAAACTTACCGTGATAACGACCATGAAGTCGTTGGTATTGTGCTGCGGGATGGAAGCCCTACTTGTGGATTAAATAGTGCTGCGGTTGAAGCTGATGAGATGCAAGTGTGGGGCGGAATGGTATGGCATGCGTCTCCGCTGCAAAAGTTTGGAAATACATCAGGTGTCTATAGTGAAGAGTTAATAGCTGAAATAGAGAGTAGAAAAGGATTTGAAGTATCGCTTTTTGCTCTGCCTGAAGTAGAAGAGGCCGGTTGTTTTGATGAAGCAATCTTAAAAATTAAACAGGCAATAGAAAATAAATAGATGATATAAAAAGACTATGAAAAACAAAATTGAAGATGAAATTCCAATGATTTTTCTGTATGGTCCTCCTGGCTCAGGCAAGACTACTTTAGGCGCGAAAGCATGTCAGAATCTTGGGTTACGATTTATTGACTTTTCGACTCCCGAGATCAATGAAAAGCCGTTGTCTTTACAAAAGGAACTTTTCATGGAAGCCATTAACAACCGATCTGGAGACGTAATTGCACTACCTTGGTCTTTTCAGGAAGACAGGTCAGTCCGGAAATTGATCAGAAGTTTCGGACTCCTGTTACTTTTGTGAGCACATCCTCTTGATATGCAAGATAGATCAGGACGCTTAGAGCCTCTTTTTACACCTTCACCGAGAATTAAAACAAAGGGTGGATTCGGGCAAAAGGGAACTGGATGCCGTGAATTCCGTAGGTTGAATAATGCTGCTGATGAAGTTTTACTATTGATAGACAGTTCTCTTGATGAAGCCGTTGATGATCTTGAGAGCTATATTGTCGATATTCGTCAGGAAGCTTTGGAGCCTCCTATGGTTCGCGCCGGATTAAGCGATTGGGTGAACGACTGGTATGAGGATTACGATGTTCCTAAGAATATTATAAATATTGTTGTGGATGCCATGGCTCGCTATATAGTTTATCTTCAATCTGAGGGGAAATCGCCTCGTACCCTTTCGGGTGTATATAGTGATTTGCAAGCCGCAGGAATGTTAGTTATGTCTAATGATTATCCCGAGGAGGGAACGGCTTCTGAGATACTTGATCTTTTTTCGTTTCCGCCTTGGACTATTGAATTCAAAAGAAAATTTTCGGATTCACCCAACGCAATTTCTCGATATGAACGTAATCTGGAAGGATTTAGCAATTTTTTGAAGATCCTTAAATAGATTCCTTCGACACAACCTACGGGAACTGCTGTGGAAGCGGTGTCAAATGGTAGGGTCATTTCGGCTGAATCCGACTATTATGCGGGCAACTCCATGTATATAGACCATGGCAACGGTGTTATTTCCTTTTACTTTCACCTGAGTAGATTGGACGTGTCTCTGGGGCGGTATTGTAAAAATCTGCTAAAAAACCTGATTTTATCGCCCGCATTGAAAAAGAGGGCTACCGACTTAAGGCGGGACAGTTTGAAGCGGTTGATCCGAGTCTTCCAGCACGTAAGCCTATAAAAACAGGGCATCCCACAAGATCCTTATTCTGCGGGGTGTCCCGGCTTAAACCGGTAGCCAAAAAGAGTATGGAAAGGATGGGGATTTTTTCCATCTTTACAGACAGCCCGGTGGGGTTGGACATCGGAGGTTCTTCTCCCCCAGAGATTGCTCTATCCGTTGCTGCAGAGATAAGCGCCGTTAAATACAGGAAAAATAAAATCCGTCATATGAGGGAGCGGTGAATTTGACAGCATTATACAAAGGCCATTTTATCGACACGCCCACACCGGGCGAATTCAGGGTAAGAAAAGATGCTATCGCCATCGTTGAGGATGGCAAGCTCCTCTCCCTGGAGAGGGACGTACCGGCTCAGTTTTCGTCTCTTCCTGTAAAGGACTCGGGAGCGGGGGTAGTTATTCCTTCTT
>NZ_JBFXHE010000261.1:0-6433 GCF_050177295.1 Desulfobacter sp. | reverse complement strand
GTCATATAGGTCGAAATGGCGCTAATGTTACCTCGGTTCATCAGCCGATAATGGGAACATTCCGGGTTTGGGCATGGCTGGCCCCAGTCCTTGGGTTTTCGCATGGGTCAATCCTCCAATCAATTCGGTATATATATCCAAACTGATAGGATAATTGGCATTTTTTCTTTTTCAAAGTTATTACCGGGTGAGCACCTTTTTCCCAGCAAATCAATCAAATGGTGCCACTGTTCCACATAAGTTTTCACATCGGCGGTGTTGCCACTAGGGCGCATTCCCATTTTCCCGGTTTTAAAAAAGTCTATCTTTTAGTGCAAAAAGCATGATATTTTCTGCTAAACTGAAACGAACAAAAAATGGATTGTGCTGATGAAAAAAGCTGAAGATTGCAATACTGTTGATGAAGTCTATGCTTGCCTGAAAGAACTGGAAGAAGATCCGAATCGCTTGGTTCGCAATGCTAAAGAATTGGAACAGATGGAACAGGAACTTCTTGGGTATACGAATCGGATAAGCGCCTTGCTTTTAAAAAAAGTATCCAGGCCTCAGTAGATTCCCCCGATCGGGTTGATCAAGAAAAAGAATTGATGTCCAACTGGCCGGGGCGGATGAAAAGCGAAGGGTTTGAGACCGTTTCGATTCAGCTTTGTACAGGTATTTCGGTTGATATTTGTGTTCGATATTATCGGCGATCCTGTGATCGTCGAAATCGAAAAAGGTATAAAGGTGCATACGCCGGTTTAATCCTTCTTGGAATCCATGATCGCTGCTCACCAGCTTTGGCATCTATGGTGAGTTCTTGGTCAGCCTTATTGAGTTCTTTTGATGAAGTCCGTCAAGTGCTTTGTGACCATGGTATGACGTTGGATATAAAGGTTATTCGTAAACTCACCTATCGGTACGCAGAGCGGGCCCGAGCCGAGCAACAAGCGGGTCGAATCCCATTAAATGATGGAGACACACTTGAAGGTCGGCGAGTCGTTATAAGCACTGATGGTGGGCGCATAATGTTGAGAACTCAAGACTAAAAATACATATTGGAATAGTTGGAGCCCAGTACCTGATTTCCGATTTTTTTTTAAAAGTCCCCTGTCTTCCGAAAACGGCGGAAGACAGGGAACTTTTGATTTTATACAAAACCGATGAGAGGCCAGTATACCAGCATGCTCAGAACACAGACCAGCAAAAGGACAAGCGCCCAGATTACAGCCACCTTGATGAATTCCTTCTGGGTAAAATACCCGGTGCTGTAAGCAATAATGGTGGGCGGGCACCCGATGACCAGCATGATAAAGGAGGTGGTCATGGGGGCAATCATGGTTACGGCTTCCGGGGACATCTTCATCATTTCCGCCATGGGCAGCATGATGGGCAGCATCAGGGCCACGGCGGCGGAATTGGACATCATGCTGGAAAGAAAGGATCCGAAAAATCCCATGCCGTAATAGACCACGAACATGGGTTGGCCGTCCAGCAAAGGCAGAAAGGTCTCAGCCAGGAACCGGCCGGCCCCGCTGTCCAGCATACAGTTGCCGAGAGATACGCCGGCGCCGAAGACGATCCAGGATTCCCAGGGGAATTTGTCGCAGATGGTTCTGAAGCTGATCCAGCCCGGGGCGCAGAACCCGAGAAGGGCAAAGGCTGCGGGAACGCTGTAATGCCAGTGGGTCAGATCTCCCATGAACCAGAGGGTGAAGGTGATGATGAAAATGGTGAGAACCCCTTTTTCTGCGGTGCTCATGGGTCCCGGGTCCGCCAGTTCCACCCCTGCCAGCTCCTTTTCCTCGGGCCGGATCAAGGCCCAGAGGATGGCCCAGGTAGTCACGGCCGTCAAAATACAGATGGGGAACTGGATGACGATATATTGCAGAAAGCCGATGGAGATTTTTCCTTCGGTGAATTTATAGAGAATTTCCAGGGCCAGGGGGCATCGCCCGCCGCCGAGAAGGGTTCCGAATCCTCCGGCTGAAGAGGCAAGAGGGATGAGAAGAATGAAAAACATGGGCAGCTTATGGCCCTGGCCCGGCTTCAACCCCATGCTCATGAAGACCGGCACAAAGGCGAAAACCATGATAACGGTAATGGTGGCATCGTGAAAAATGGTTGAGGTCATGGTGCAGCCGATGGCCAGGATCAGGCTCAGACGCTTGACCTTGGTGCCGGCGAATTTGAGAAGATAATACATGAGCCGGTTGGCTAGTCCTACCTCATTTAAGACCACGCCGAACATGATGACCATCATGACAAACATGACGGCCGGGCTGGCAAAGGGAGCCCAGGCGGTCTGGGCATTCACGATTTTCAGCAGTATCAATCCCGCCGCTGAAATCAGGGCCGTGGTGCCGATGGGAACGGCTTCGCTGACCCACAAAAAGACTACGGCTACTAAAAGCCCCAGAAGCCTTTGTCCTTCCGGGGGTAAATTATCCGGTCTGGGCAACAGCATAATTCCTATCCCCAGAGCAAGCGCGATGACTAATTTGATGATCATGGACCGGATGTTTACCGGTTGATTCAAGGTTTCGATTTCAGCCATAATTATGTGACTCCGTTATTTGTTATTATTCCCAATTCCCAATTTTTCCTTATCCGTTTTTCAGTCTGATAGGCAAGATTCACGAGCGGTGGATACCCCGGCGGGCCAGACGAAAGCACTTCCCGATAATGGGTTTCATCGTCAACCAGAAGGATACTGATTTCATTTGTCATAGGGCTATTGATTATCCATTCCCATAATATCTTTCAGCCTGTCTCCATGTTTGAAGAAAAAAAAAGGGGGGGCAATATTTTTTGTTCGCAAAAGATAATTTATACACTGCTCTGGCGCAACAGGGCGGCTGATTCAGCCTGGCGGATACGTTCCAGTTGATCGATTCTGCGCTGCCTGGCCTTGTTCAGTTTTTCGGTCAGTGTATCAAAATCAGCGGGCTTGAGCAGAAAGTCGAAGGCGCCTAATCTCATTCCCTCGACAGCGGCCTGTATGGTTCCGTGCCCGGTCAGCATGATGACCTCAACCATGGGATGAGTTTTTTTAATTTCCTTAAGGGTTTCGATACCGTCCATTCCCGGCATTTTCACATCAAGGATGATGACGTCGACTTCGTTTTTTTCCAGGGCCTTGAGGCATTCACTGCCGTTATAAGCTGAGATGACATTTTCACCGTTTTGCGTGAGCCTGAGAGAGAGGATTTCTACAAAATCTTCTTCATCATCAACCAGCATGATGGTGCTTTTTGTTTTAAACATCATAATGATATCCTGTTTTAGAGAATTTATAAATAGTCTCCGCCGGAGCGGGTTTCACAAATACCTGATAATTGCATTCATAGGCTCGTCTCTAAATAGAAAGGAAATCATTCTTTGTCAAGATAAATGTTGATTTCTAAAGGATTGAAATGGAACTGCCGTGACCGCTGCCGGAGAACCCTGATCCGCCGTCAAAAAAAATAAAAAACCCCGTTGAACTTGATGAATCAAGCAGATAGAGTGTTTGTGCAACCAAAAACCTATCACCAACGGGGTGAAACAAACTATGACACAAGGCGTGTTACCATTCAAGTACAAAGAGGAAGAAAGCAGGAACGGGATGACTGCGCTTGCTGGATTGCCGGTCTATCTGGACCTTGTCGAAGTATAGGTTTCCAGAAAATTAAATTGTTAATATTTGAAAAAAGTTATATTCCTAATTTTATTTGAAAAAAATTAAGAACAACACGAAATCTTCTGGGTGTGTCCCACCTTTTACATGAGAAGAAATTTTGAAATTTTAATCAAAACAGTAGAGCAAATTTTATTTGACCCAGTGCCGGACAATTGCCATCTTCCATTATACACACCTGAATGAGGGAAGGAGGATGAAAAATGCCTGTAATAATTCAAAGTCAGTTCAATTCTGCCGTTGTGGAAGCAAATCTGGATATATTCACCCGTTCATATACGGAAGGGGTGAATACAATTATAGAATTTGATATAACCTACATTTCGCTCTTTAATTCATAACTATTTGAATTTATTAATAGCGGAGTTAAAGTTGAGTGAGAATGCATAATTTTATTTCTTATAAATTAAAATAGTTACAGAAACAAGCGAAATGTAGGATATAAGGAAGCGGGATTGGCAGAAAGAAGCCGGGATAAGCCATGATGTTTACAGGCCGGAAAAGACATATAATGTAGACATACACGAATTTTCAGTATTTCATAATCCGATTGTTTACCGGTTTATATCAGCTCAGGCCTGGTATTATGATGACCAGAACAGACAAATCTGGTTCACCCCGAAGCTCAGGGAGGTATCAGCACAACAGCATGTGAGCAGAGGTGTGTTGCGTCTGGCATGTTTTTTGGCAGTTGTCTGCGGAGTGAGTCTGAGGAATATTGCAACAATATTCACAGTGTTGTTTCGGATTCCTGTAAGCAAGTCGTCTGTAAAAAGATGGATTGACACAATCGGAAGCAGTCTTCCTTCTGAAGAGGAAATTTTAAAACAGCTTCTGGAACTAAAAAAAACGAATCAGTGTCATATTGACGGTTATTATCCCATGGGGACAAACAACTGCGTGATGGTTATAAAAGATGAGTCTGATCGGATTCTTATTACTCATGAGGCCGCTTCGGAAAACGGGGATGATGCCATTCAGTTTTTACAAAAGATAAAAGAATGCGGAATGACAGTTATTTCGGCGTTTTCAGATTATTCAGACAGCTATGTGAAAGCAATCACAGAGGTATTCCCTGATGCTAAATTTCAGGCTGATCATTTTCATACGGCGAAAAATATATGGAAAAATTTAAAAAAATGCCTTCTGGAATACAGAAGGAATCTGAAAGCGGAAGGTGAAAAAAATAAGGACGAAGATATGCTGGAAATTGCCTCAGAGCTTTGGAAACTGCGATGGATATTGCTGAAAAAGCCTTCTAACCTGACTGAAAACGAACGTGAAAAGATAGAAGCGCTTGAAAAAAGGGACAGCGGCTTTATTTCAAAATTTCGTTCCATAATCGGTCAAATTGCAAATATTTTTGGCCTGGTTCAATTCTCCAGGAGAGAAGGTAACAGTTTTGGGTAAACAGTTTACTCACCATAAAAGATAAACCTCTTAATTTACGTATCAATCTGTCATTCAAAAGAGTTATGTATTCCTAATATCTGTAACCCTGTTTTGAACCATGCCATATTTTTGATCATTCAAATACGGAGATTCAGGCTAAAATAAAACTGAAAAATTTGAAAAATCAGATTGAAAAACTTGAAAACAGTTATTTGTGTAAGATAGCGAAGTTTTTTTTCTGATCACTGGGATGCTGCTATGCAGTATCTGAAGAAAAAAGGGTTGGCCAAATATCGGCGCTCTTCAAATTCGGAATCGGGTATGAGGCTTCTCAGGCGTCTGGAAAAAAATCATGACGGCATAAGGTCAGCGGAAACACGAAAACACTATATAAAAATTTATCAGGCAATAAAATATTTGTCAGCTGATGTTACTGAGTTCATAAATTCAGGTACAGAACAAGACATTATGGAAAAACCCCCTATATAATGGATATGTAAAAGGTGGGACACACCCTTCTTTGCTTACTCGCAGAATCGCTGCAATATCATCAATGTCTTTACCTTCCGCGATGGCCAAAATTGCCCGGATTCGATTGACGATTGTCAGTTGTCCTGATTTTTGGGCTTGAGAGAGTGCTTTGAAAAGGGATTTGCGCTCAAATTTTGACAAAGTTAACCGAAAATAAAGCATGATGACCTCCAGAAGATTTCGTGTTGTTCTTAATTTTTTTCAAATAAAATTAAGAATATAACTTTTTTCAAATATTAACAATTTAATTTTCTGGAAACCTATATGTCCGGACTGAAGGAAAGTCTTCCGTTCCGGCCATAGTCAGTGTCTGAAGGACTGTCTTTTTGAATTCAAAAAGACTGGATCTCCCCCCAAAGGGAGTGGGTAGATCGACTGAAGCCGACCTCTTTTTATTCATGCGTCAGCACTGCCCGGAAAACATCTAACTTTCTTTTTTTACTGTTAATTTTTTTTTCTCTTTACGAGCAGCAAAGGTAAATGGAATGTGCGGTAAAAAGTGTCGGATGCTTTGAACGGGGCTCAAAAAAGAATTTAAAGTTCTTTTTTTTGAACAATCGCTTTTCTTTATGCGCATCATCATAAGGGGCCCGGGGAATATATAAAAAACATTGCGTTTTTTTCTGGGATTTTTTAATAAGAATTTAAAGTTCCTTTTTTAGCCGGTCGCGTTGGGGACATATCAGGCCGAAATAGTGTGACAATAGATAAAGGCATAACAACGTTTTTGAAAAAACTTCATTTTATCCTCAAGCAGGCAGATGCCTTAAAAGGCATCCAAGACAACCTGTCATCTGTTTATCATATTGATTCCAACCGGCAATTGAGTGCGGCTCTTCAGGTTTTCCGCCG
>NZ_JBFXHE010000260.1:0-6450 GCF_050177295.1 Desulfobacter sp. | reverse complement strand
TCAACAGGAGTTATCCGGTGCCCCAAAAAAAACAGGCAATATCCCCCAGGACAGTCATAACCAGCCATGTAAATTCTGATTTTGATGCCATTGGGGCCATGCTGGCCGCCCAAAAGCTGTACCCTGAATCTGTAATTATTTTCCCCGGGTCCCAGGAAAAAAACCTCAGGGATTTTTTCATTCATTCCATGGGATATTTGTTTAACATGGCAGATCCCGATACAATAGACTTCTGTGGGACCCAGCGGCTGGTTATTGTGGATACCCGGCAGAAAAGCCGCCTGTCCGGTGTTGAACCGCTCCTGGAAAAACCGGACCTTATCATTGAAATTTACGATCACCATCCGTCTTTGCCCGGCGAAATCAAGGGCACCTATGACCTGTCAAAGCCCTATGGGTCCACCACCACCATCATGTGTGAACTTCTACGTGAAAAAAAAATCAGCATCAGCAGTGATGAGGCAACGGTGATGGCCCTTGGAATTTACGAGGATACCGGTAGCTTTACCTATTCTTCCACAACCCGGGCCGATTTTGAACAGGCCGGCTTTCTGATCTCATGCGGCGCATGCCTTTCCACCATTTCAAACCTTGTGGTCAAGGAGATGAAGACCGAACAGGTCACCTGGCTCAATGAGTTAATCAATGAAATGACAACTGTTGCCGTCAACGGCATCCAAATCCATCTGTCCGCCATTGCAGCGTCCCAGTACATTTCGGATCTTGCCTCCATTGTGCAGAAAATTGTCAGAATGGAGAATCTGGACTGTTTTTTTGCCCTGGTGCTCATGGGGTCCAAGGTGCATGTCATTGCCAGAAACCGTCTGCATGAACTGGATGTGGGTAAAATCATGGGGGCCCTTGGCGGGGGAGGCCATTTTTATGCGGCATCTGCCAAGGTGGAAAATCAGACACTTCCCCAGGTTGAAATGCGTTTGATGGAACTTATCGAACAGCAGATCAGGCACATTTGTGTGGCAAAAAAATTAATGTCCAGCCCGGCCATCACCATCACCGCTGATAAATCGTGTCTGGATGCAGCGAAAAAGATAATCCGGTACAATGTCAACACCCTGCTTGTCCTTGATTTACAAACAAATGAATACTTAGGGTTTATTACCCGCCATGTGGCTGAAAAAATACTGCATCATAAGCTTGGGCCCCAGCCTGTTGTTGATTATATTGAACCAGGTACCCAAAGTGTCAGCGTGTCCTCTGACCTGGCTGACATTGAGCACAAAATTATTGATTTAAAGCAGCGAGTCGTTCCGGTCATGGAAAACCGGGTAATTGTCGGCGTTATCACACGCACCGACCTTTTAAATTTTCTGGTGGAACATAACCGGGAAGTTGTCCTAAGCGAGAAAACAGATATTTCCGGCCTGAAACCCCGGACAAAATATGTAGGCAATCTTCTGAACAGTCGTTTGAACGAGCGCGTGCTCACCCTGCTTTCCGACATTGGCAATGCCGGTGACACCCTGGGTGTGGAGGTCTTTGTGGTAGGCGGTTTTGTCCGGGACCTGATGCTGGAACGGCCCATTGAAGATGTGGATGTTGTGGTGGAGGGAGACGGCATCGCCTTTGCCAGCTATTTTGCCTCAATGCATAACTGCAGGTTGCACCAGCACCGCAAGTTCAATACAGCAGTGATCATTTTTGAGGACGGGTATAAGGTTGACGTGGCCTCTGCCCGGCTTGAATATTATGCAACACCCGCAGCACTGCCTGTGGTGGAGAACTCCTCCATCAAGATGGACCTTGCCAGAAGGGATTTTACCATCAATACCCTGGCCATTTCCCTGAACACGGAGACCTTTGGCACGCTCATTGACTATTTTGGGGGTGTCAGGGATGTTAAGGATAAAATTGTCCGGATTATCCATAATCTAAGCTTTATCGAAGACCCCACCCGGATTTTCAGGGCCATCAAATTCTCCAACAGGTTTGGCTTCAGGATTGGAAAAGTTACCTCCAATCTTATCAAAAACGCCTTAAATGTCGGTGCAGTCAAACATTTAAGCGGACTGCGGGTGCTTTCGGAACTCAAACAGATTTTCGGAGAAGACAATCCGCTGCCTGCAGTGCAGACCATGGCTGATTACGGCCTGGACAAGGTGATTCATCCTGATCTGAAATTAACGGATGCCACCTGTGCCTTGTTTGAATCCGTGGGTAAAACCCTGGCATGGCATGATCTTTTATATGCAGATGATGCGTATCCGAAATGGGCGGTTTACTTCATGGCCTGGCTTCACGGGTACACCTTTAGGATGAGTACCCAGATCGCGGACAGACTGATGTTCCCCCTAAAGGAAAGAGAGTTACTGCTTGAGCAGCGCATCAAAGCCGAACAAACGATCCGGCTTATTGAAAGAAGCTATCCGGTCTCAAATCAGCAGATGTACTGGTGGCTGATCTATTTTAAAACCGAATGCCTTTTATTTATGCTGGCATTGACTAAAAATGAACCGGTGCGCAAAGCTATCTCCCATTTTTATACACACCAGCGAAAAACGCAACCGGTGATGGGGGGAAAGGATCTTAAATCCGCCGGTATAAAGCCGGGACCGGTTTACACCACGATTCTAAATAAAATTATTGACGAAAAGCTGGACGGTAAACTGAATACCATGGAAGAAGAAATTGAATTTGCTAAACATTACGCCTTTGAAAACAAGCTGATTTGATCGGATCAGGCACTAATTAGGAAGCTGATTTATGATATCTGAAAAAGTGATCCAGGAGATCAAAAAGATCTGCGGCCCGGAATTTGTCAGCTGCGACAAGACCGACCGTATTCTGTACAGCTATGATGCCACGCGCAAACAATTCCTTCCGGATGCCGTGGTGCATCCGGCCGATGCCCAGACCGTATCACGCATCATGACACTTGCCCATCACCACCGCATTCCGGTTTATCCCAGGGGTTCCGGCACCGGATTCACCGGCGGTGCCCTGCCGGTCTGCGGGGGGATGGTTATGAGAATGAGCCGGATGAACCGCATCCTCGACATTGACCAGGAAAATCTTGTGGCTGTGGTGGAGCCCGGTGTGGTGACCGGGGATTTCCAAAAAGCCGTGGAGGCGCTGGGACTGTTTTATCCTCCGGATCCGGCATCTCTGAAAGTATCCAGCCTGGGGGGAAACGTGGCCGAATGCGCAGGAGGCCCCCGGTGTGTCAAGTACGGGGTAACCAAGGACTATGTCATCGGCCTGGAGGTGGTGACGCCCACAGGCGACCGGATTGAAACCGGAGGCACCACCATGAAGGGGGTGGTGGGCTACGATCTGACCAAGCTCTTCTGCGGTTCAGAAGGCACCCTGGCCGTCATCACCAAAATTATTCTCAAGCTGCTTCCCAAACCCCAGGCCAAGAAGACTATGCTGGTGGTGTTTGATGCCATTGACGGTGCTGCCAAGGCCGTATCCGCCATTATCCGTGAGAAAATCATTCCCGCCACCCTGGAATTCATGGACCGCCGGACCCTGGACTGCGTCAGGCAGACCGCAGGGCTGTCCATGCCGGAAGCCGCCAGAGCGGCCCTAATTATAGAGGTGGACGGGGACAGGGAGTTCCTGGACAAACAGACCCAAAGAATTCTGGCAGTGATCGAATCTCTGGGCGTTTTGGAGAACCGGATAGCCAATACTTTTGAGGAAAGCGAAGAGATTTGGAAGATCCGCAGGGCAGTATCCCCCTCATTGAGAAAGCTTGGACCGGACAAGTACAACGAAGATATCTGCGTGCCCAGGGCCAGACTGCCGGAAATGATCCGCCGGATCGAAAAGATTGCCGACCTTTATAACCTGCCCATCGTGAACTTCGGGCATGCCGGCGACGGAAATATCCACGTCAATATCATCGCGGACAAATCCGATGCGAAACAGAAGATCAAAGCGGAGCATGCCATTGAGGCGCTGTTCCGGGCCACCCTGGAGCTGGGCGGAACCATGAGCGGAGAACACGGCGTTGGTATCATGAAGGCCCCCTATCTTTCCCTTGAGCTATCCGCCGAGTCTATCCGTTACATGAAAATGCTTAAAAAAGCCCTTGATCCGCACAATATTCTCAATCCGGGTAAAATTTTTCCAGACGCTGCCTGTCCTCCTCCCGGAGAAATGAAATGAAGGATCTGAAACAATACCGGGAGTGGTTTCAGGCCTGTGTCAAATGCGGTGCCTGCCGGGCCACATGCCCGGTGTTTAAGGTTGAGAACCAGGAAGGCGGTGTGGCCCGGGGGAAAATTGCCCTTGCCCAAGCCATGATGGACGGGCAACTCTTTGCCGAAGACAGGCTGATCCATGATCTGTCCCAGTGCCTGCTGTGCGGCAGTTGCACCCACCTGTGCCCCAACCAGGTGCCTACCCCGGATATCGTGGCGGCGGCCCGCATGGAAGTAGCTCTGAAGAAAGGGTTGTCCGGATTCGGAAGAGGCGTGGCCGCTTTAGTGACGCATAAAAAAGCCATGGACTGGATGAGTAAAAGCGGCGATTTGGCCTCCCGGCTCCTGTGCCGGCAGATTCCTGAAACAAGCGGCTTGAGACTGCGGTTTCCGCTGCCGGGCATTCCTAAGGCGCGCACCTTGCCAAAACCTTCATTCACACCCTTTTTGAAGCGGGATACCCGGCAGACGCCTTCCCGGTCAGCAAGCCCCAAGGTGCTTTTTTTCACCGGCTGCGGTATCAACTACCTGTACCCTGAAATCGGTGAGTGCCTGGTCCGTATTCTCAACTTCATGGGGATCCATGTGACCCTCACCGACGAACAAGTCTGCTGCGGGCTTCCGGCCCTGTCCGCCGGTGCGGGAGAGGCGGTGGAAACCCTTGCCAAAAGAAATTTGAAGACCTTGAAAATCCACGCCTTTGACTGTGTACTCACGGCCTGCGCCTCCTGCCATGATGCCCTGGCCGGGATTTACCCTTCCCTGGGGGCTGAGTATCAGCCCTTTTCCGAAAAGACCCGGGACATCATAGATTTTTTGATGAATATGGACCTGGCAGGCAGGCTTTCATCTATACCCCGATCAGAGGCTCGGGTTAAGGTGACCTACCACGATCCCTGTCATCTGCGAAATCACGAGCTGACCCAGGCCCCCAGGCAGCTCCTTTCCGCTTTGCCCCAGGTTGACTATGTTGAGATGGCGGATGCGGCAACCTGTTGCGGCCTGGGCGGCACCTTCTCCGTACACCATTACGAAACCAGCCAAAAGATCGGCAACCAAAAGGCCAACCATGTTGCCCAAAGCGGGGCCAAAATCGTGGCAACGGCATGTCCGGGATGCATGATTCAGCTCCAGGACAGCCTTAACCGCAAAAATTATCCTACCAGGGTGACTCACCTTCTGGAACTAGTCTGCCAGGCACTACTTTACGACCAACTATCAGCAAAAGGGCCGTCCAACCGGACAGCCCTTTGATATGCAAAAGTCAGTGAAATTTACTCTCCGATACGCTCAAGGGCGGCTTCAAAGACCCGGGTCGCAGGTTTATCAAATGATATCAGGGGGACAAAGTGGAAAGTCCTATACTCTAAATTTATAGTAAACTTTAGTTTCTTTATTGACACTCGCAAACGGAAGTGATAATTAACCCAACGTTGCTTTTAACGGGACGTGGCGCAGTCTGGTAGCGTACTTGTCTGGGGGACAAGTGGTCGCTGGTTCAAATCCAGTCGTCCCGACCATTATAAATAAAGGCTTTCAGCGGTTTTGCTGAGAGCCTTTTTTTGTTGTGAAACGCTACTGGGTCACGAATTGGGTCATGATTTAGGGGGGTGTTGGAAGCAGCGTATTTTCAGTGAGATAGATCCAGCATGAGCCTGGCCCCTGGATGAATATTAATGATCCTGGTCAAGGTAATTGACTTGTAGGAGGCATTTAAACCCGGGTGCTTGGCCATTGGCCTTCTAATTTTCCAGAAGTTCGGTCGCAGTATGATTGACGGATCGGGCTATGCGCTATATCCTCAGTTATCTATTATTCTATATCTCACCACAGGAGGCATTATGGAATACCAGGATAAGGTGCTACTATGACCCAACACTGCCTATCAATCCGCCAGCCTTGGGCGTCGCTCGTGGCGTATGGGGAGCATACCGAGTTTAGAACATGGGATACCAGCTACCAGGGACAGCTTATCATTTGCGCCACAGCAAAAAAGGTAACAATCGAAGGGGATATTTTCCCGCACGGGGTAGCCATTGCGGTTGTTGAGATGACAGGTACACGCAAAGTCAAAGACGGGTACGAATGGATCTTTGAAAACACCCGTCAGATTGTTCCCGTTCCCGTAAAAGGCCGGCAACGGATTTTCACCATACCAGATATCAAGCTTGAATACCTGGATGATGATGACGACCACGTCGAGGTATTTCAAGAGATGTTCAGCTCGGCAGAATAACTAAGGGCTGGATATAAACAAGCCCCCGTGAGTGCGGACTCAAAAAAT
>NZ_JBFXHE010000259.1:0-6474 GCF_050177295.1 Desulfobacter sp. | reverse complement strand
TATTCTTTTTAAGCGCCTTTAAAGCCAGGGTGTCTGCACCAATGATTTTAAGTTCAGACACTCTGTATTTCACCCCTTCGTTTATAATGATATTGACCTGCCGCACACCCGGGCTTTGGGTATCATCTTTCCCATCTTTATTTTCATCTTTAACTTTTACATCGGGAAAACCTTTCGCCTCATACCGTTTTCTGATATTGCGCATGCTTTTTTTCAGGGAAAAATTATTTTTATTCCCGTCCTCTTTGAGCAAAAGTTCTTTTTTCAAAGCCCATTTGTACAGCACCTCATTGCCTCGAATATCAATGTTGTACAGCGGGCCTTCATCAATTGTGAAAATGACATCCACAGCGTCACTGCCTTTAACCGGCACCGTTTTTGCTGCCACCTGAACATCTGCATACCCTTTTCCCCGGTAAAATTGCGTGATTTTCTTGATATCATTCTTCAACTCTTTGTCTGTAACCCGGTTGCCATGCCACGGCAAAAGGGATGTCCGCCAGGTCCGGGTCACAAATTTAAGACGACCCTGGCCCGTATGATCATTGCCTTTGAACTCAACTTTGCGGATATTGTGAAAAGGGCCCTTGTCAATATCCACCTCAATAACGCAGTAATTTCCCTGTTTCACAACAGATACATTAACCTTTGGCGCATAAAACCCCTGGTTCTTGAAAAGTTTTTCCACCTGCTGGGCCTGGTCTGCCATTTTCTGTTCCTGATAAACGCCCCCGGCCTTGATGGTCATTGCGTTCAGTACTTCCTGCTCAAACACGGGAAACGCGTTTTTAATATGAATCTCCTGTACCCTGCAAAACGGGGTCACTTCAAAGGAGAGCACCATACCGCGTTCTGTCTTTTCAGGATCCGGCACATGGATGAATTCAAAAAGCTGGGCCTGTGTCAATGCCTTGACAGCAGTAATCATGACGTCGATGGAATACTCATCCCCCACTTTTACGGGGATAAAACTTGAGGCAATGGAGTGCCAGAGCGCCTGCTCTTCAGAAGGACAGTTAACTATGATATTGATATCTGCCACCTTGCCGGCATCTGCCGCAGACACAGGCGCAGCAACATCCAGAAGAACACAGACTACAAAAACAACAAAAATATAAAATCGCATCTTTATCTAAACTCCAGCCTGTATTTAAGTTCGCCGCCCAACTTACCGCTGGTGTCCCGAAAACTGCTTAGCAGAAGATGTTCCAGAAGCTTGTAGTAGGTAGTAACCGTCTGCACAGTCTCTCCGTCACTGATATCTATGCCGTAGGAGACACTGAGCTGGCGGGAAAGATCTGCGCCTAAACTGACATTTACACCGGTTTCGCCACTCTGATGATCCATACTGATACTGACGTCGCTTAACCCCGTGGTCTCCTTAATTTTTTTACTTAAAGAATCTACCATCATCTTGGCAATGGCCGTTGCTGACATCGAATCCCCGTAACTGTCCCCGGAGCCCATTTCATCCGTGGTTTTGCCAAATGCAATCAGGGAAAGAATATCAGCATCCGTAGCAGCAAGATCTGAAGAGAATTCAAGGGCCAGGTCATCCGGCGCGCCGGTCACAGACAGGGTAATGGTATAGGATGAAATCGTAGTTTCACCGGTCAGGGTAATCTCGGGTTCGATTTTATACGGATTGATAAAATCAATGGACCCTTCGGTGATTTCAAATTGAGCTTTCTGAAAATTAATCGTACCCTCATCCACCACGGCCCGGCCATCCAGGGACGGGGCATACGCGGTTCCCTTGATACTGATATTGGGACTGATGCGCATGGACGCCAGGTTGTTATCCACGACAATGGCTTCCCTGCAGGTGACATAAATATTGAGCCCAATGGTTTTTAAAAACGGTGGTCCGTATTCCCGTACTTTAGGACGTGATTTCTGGGTCGTCTGAGCCGCTATGCTCATCAGACTTAAATCCACATCCTTGGAATAAGTGCCGTCTAAGATATCTATCTGGCCGGTGATCTCTGATTTATTCATGGTACCAACCCAGGTCAGCTGACTGTTCAACGTCATATCCAGGGTATTGGGTATATCCACAGGCACCTGGCCGGCGTCAAGGTTCAGTTTAAACATATCCGGCATGCCGTTTTTCAGTCCGGCCTTTCCGGTCAGCGTTATTTTACCATCACCGAGATTGGCTGTAACATCCCGGATGTCAATGGCCTCGGGGGTCAGTACAATGCGGCCGCAGATTTTCTGCAAAGGCTCGTTCAAAGCCTCCAGGTCCAGGGTCATGTTTGAAAATTCAACACTGCCCCCGAAATCAGGAGAGGCAGCTTTTCCCTCGGCATGCAACGAGATCAGAATATCCCCTTCTGCGGAATTTATCCCGTCTGCCAGGGGAACCAGCATGGACCCTGGAAGGCTGCCCAAGGCATCGGCTGTCAGATCACCCTTAATATCGCCGTTGGCCGACAGGGTAAGCTGTCCCTTGTCCATGATCCGGACCGGCACCGGATCAAGCGTGAACCAGCCGTCTTTGAGCAGGGCTGAGGCATTTTCAATGCGGATCAACATCTGTTCCTGTTTGGTCAATGCCAGCCGGGAGATATGAACAGAAGCCTGCAATGCTTCAGGGTCGTCCAAAGGCCCGTGCACCTCTATGGCTGCACTGGCATCAGCCGCCATGTCCGGGGCATTGGGAAGGCGCAAATCCATGACTTCAATGCGCCCTGAAATATCCGGGGCAAGCAGACTGCCCCTGGCGGAAATATCCAGACCCAGCCTGCCCGAGGCAAAGGCTGCATCAGCAGCCGAATCAATACCCTTAAGGTCGGTTTCCGGGATCATGGCCCGGATATCAAGGGTCTTGTCCGCCACATTGATCTGCCCGGTAATATCCAGGTGCGTATTATTCTTTTGGATGCGTGCCTGTTCAAAGGTCAGAATATTGTTGGCAAACTTAAACTGTGCCTGGATGCTGCCCAGGGCATAGGTTTCAAAGCCCGGATTCTGGCCTGAAAGCAACACCATGATCTTCGGCTTCTCCAGGGACCCGGTTCCGGTCACTTTACCGGAAAAAGCCCCCCTGGCACCCAGGTCCGGGGCCAGTTCGCCCAGTTCAAGCTGATTAAAATCCACTGATATATCAAGGGCATGATCCTTCCCCTTTTTCCCGCCCAGGGCCAGGGTTCCTCCGGCATTAAGCGCTCCCTGGTTGCGTTTAAGAGTCAGCTCCTGAACCTGGAGCAGCCCCTTGTCCATCCGGGCCTTGCAAAGCACCTCATCGGCCTGGAACCCGTTTAAAGCAAGATTGCCGGCATTGATATCCAGAGTCAGATCCGGTGCTGTGAATGCCCCCTTAACAGACGCATGGACACCGGCACTGCCCGAAGCCTTTTGGCCCGCAAGTCCGAGGGGCACTGACATATCTGCCACATCCAGATCCAGATTTCCGATCATTGTCATGGTCCGGGGATCAAACCCCGGCATATCCAGCCGAAAAGCGCCTGTACCGGTCATGCCGGGTCCGTCCAGGGTCAGACTGGTGAGCGTCAGATGCTTTTTTTCCAGTTCAGCACCAGCCTTGAACTGCACCTTTGCCGGTCCGGACATCCGGGGCAGGATCAGATCATGGGCCGTAACATCCAGGTCTGCCCGGGCAGACATCTGTCCGGGCACGACGCCCTGGCCCTGGACCCGGACCCGGGCGGAAACCTTGCCCCTTGGGATATTTTCTCCCAATTCAAGGGCTTTCAGGGACAGGCTGTCCGGATTAAGAAAAAAGTTATAGGCCAGGGTATCCAAACCGGCCATGGGACTGGTAAATCCCTTTGGAAAGGTTTTTGACAGATCCACATCGCCGCTGAAAGGAATGGTTCCGGCCGGCAGATCTATCCGGCTCTCTTTAAACGTCAGATGCCGGCCCTTAAGCCCGGCATAAAGAGTTATGCCTGATACTGAGATTTTATTTATACTGCCCTGGCCAAATTCAAACTGAACCCCGGCAACGGGATTGTCAATACCGCCTTTAATGGTCAGATTGACCCGGCCTTTTCCCTGGACCAGATCCTCTGGCAGGCCCAGGGACTTTGTGGCCAAGGGTGCTTCAATATCAAGGGTGGCAGCGATATCCGGCGTTATAGTCCCCGAAAGTCCTGCAACAGACCCTTTGGCGTTGAATCCGATACCCGGCATCCTGGCATTGATATTGATATCTGAAATTTTGTCCTTGTCAATACGGGCCTGGATATCAAAGGATTCAAGGGAAAACGCCATGTCCCCAAAACCCAGATGCCCTCCGGCCAGGGCCATTTTAGCCGACGCACAAAGGTCTGCCAGCTTAAACCCTGTTGCCCCAACGGACAAATCCGGAAGATCTATATTGAATTGCGGGGCTGTTACTTTTATATGGGCCTTGTTCACCTTGAATTCACGGACCCGGAAATCAAACCCTGTGGATTGGGCAGGTTCCAAAGCGTTGGTATCTGATGGGGACCGGGTATCAGAAACCAGGGCTGATAAAATATCAATATCCCCCTGCTCCGACATGCTGATATCAAGGACAGGCTGGTCAATCAGGATTCGGGTCAGTTCAATTTTCTGCCGGGTCAAAGCAGACCAGTCAATCTTGGCCTCTACCAAAGAGATGCCAGCCAGTTCTTTGCCGGAAACACCTTTAAGGTGAATTCCGGAAATCTGAACTTTGCCCTGTCTAAGACTTAAGGCGAACTGATCCCATGACAGGGTGCCGGGAATCACCTTGTTGATCTGCTTTTGGATAAGGGCCTGGGCAGGCCTGGTCTCAATAAAAAAAAGACCGGCCACAACCAGTCCGGCCACAAGGCAAACGCCCAGTAAACATGTTAAAAAAATGACCCGGAACCAGTGTCTTTTAAGAGATTTACCGGATTTGCGAGGGGCCACAGAAAGGTTTTGCAACTCTGTAGGGGCTGCCATATTGCCGATGCGGGTTAGAGGGTTATCTAAATATTATCAAATATTAGGCCATGAGTCCGGCCATGTCAAGGCAGACACCTTCGCTGATCTGAAAAAAACACCCGGAACCGGACATGCTTTCAAAACCCCAATAAATATTACGTAAATATCCTTCTTTATAATAATTGCATTTTATTATTGACACAAAAATAATGATATGGTTTCTATAACTTTATGTCTAACGACCTAAAATTCATCGGGAATAATATCCGCGCGTTCCGCCGCTCACGCAACTGGACCCTGGCACAACTGGCGTCAAAAATCGGGATTCAGGAAGGACCGCTGGGCCGCATTGAGCGAGGCGGCAATCTGCCATCAGCCACGGTGATTTATAATCTGGCCCGGGCACTGGATATTCCCACCGACGCCCTGTTTTCCCCGGACCCATCCCAGGCCAGGGCTGCAGCCGCAGAAACAGACACAGCCCATGTGGCCATTGAACCTGATGCAGCAGTTCCCCCAAAGGCATTGCTCTCTGCCTGCAGAAAACTGATGTCAGCCTTCCATACCCTTGAAGACATCCTCGGTGTCCAGAAACACGCCCTGCTGCCATTATCCATTCCCTTTGAACCGGACTACGCCGGTATGGAACAGCTTGCAGCCAGGATCAGAGCCGCCATGGGCACGGGGGATGTCGTGATATTCGATTATCTTGAACTTTTTGAAAATTTCGGTTTACGGGTCCTTTTATTTCCTTTCATGAAATCTGCAGACGATTTTGACGGACTCTCTTTTTTTGAACCTGTTCATCAGAACGCCTTTTTTTTCATCAATTCAAGAAAAAATCCGGAAAAGCAGCTTTTTTGCCTTGCCACCGAACTGGGCAAAATCCTGATCTTCAATCAAATAAAAATTCGAAAAGACATACTTTTTCCGAAAACCGACCCGGCATCCGGACCCAGGCCCATCAATCCCAAACGGGCTGCCAAACATTTCGCCGCCACATTTCTCATGCCTGACACCGCAGTACGGACCACCGTGGGCCAGCTTGGCATCACCCCTGACACTTGGACCTGGGATCTTGTCCTGCGCATCAAACACAGGTTCGGCATCTCCACGGAAGCCTTTGTCTACCGGCTCAAGGAGCTAAACCTGATCACTGAAGACTCAAGTATCACCTGCATACAGAAAATAAAAACCCACTACAAACAAACCGGTTTTGGCGAACCTGATGATTCCCGCCGGATACTGAACGCCAATGGGCGTTTTTTTGATCTTCTGCTGACAGCAGAAAGAAATGAAACCGCCGGGCAAGAGATAAAAGAAATTTATGCCATGGTTGAGGAGCACAAACTTGTGAAAATATAACCTTCAAAAGGTTAACATATGCGCAAACGCATCTAAAAGAACAAATAAGAGGTATCCCGTAGAAACTTTAAACAGGTTATTTCTTGAAACAGTAAATAAATACAAAAAATAAAGGTTAGCCATGAAAAGTAACTTTGTTGCCCATCACCGTAGCCAGGATGATGAGATACAAATGGTATACGAACATCTAACGGGTGTGGCAAATAT